>JAFPAK010000322.1 GCA_017390825.1 Clostridia bacterium | reverse complement strand
GGTTGGGGAGCGGTTATATCGAAAAATGTTACGATAAAATATGCCGGTACTTGGGCCGAATGGCAGGCTGCTTGTGGTGGTGCAAATTCGAATTCTAACTGGGATAGCGGTCTTGGTAATGGATCAAAGGTTGAATGTAGCGATGCAACTTACGTCCTGAAGACCAGCTGGCTTGTTTCCGATCACACCTGGTCTGACTGGAAGAAACAGTAATATTTACAAAATTCTTATTTATTAAAGTCCGTCCTATCCCCTTGTGGGATAGGCGGCAATCAAAGGGTATAAGCCCCGTGTTTGTACCTTTTGATTGCTGAGAGGCAAAATCTTGCAAAAGGAGGACATTATGTTGGGCAAGATCAAGATTAAAATATTTGTTGTTGCTTTTGTAGCAGCACTGATGGCATTTATAAGTACATCAACCCTTGCATATTACTCAACAGTCGGAAAAGCCACCAATGTTGTGACCTCCGGTAATATTCAATTTATTATCCACGAAATGACCGACCAAGGAAAAGAATTTCCGAAAGAGGGCGTATATATCGTTCCCGGTGATATCGTTTCCAAGAAAGTCAGTATCGAGAGTGATTGCGAGCATCCTTTTTATCTTCGTGTAAAGATGGTGTATGGTGTGGATTCACAGGAACTATCCTCCGAAGATTGCTTCAAGCTCAATATCAACGAGGAATACTGGGACTTTTACGATGGTTGGTATTACTACAAAGAAGTTGTAGACCCTGGTGAAACTACGCCTGATGTGTTTTCCCATGTTGAAATCGTTGGATCTAAAGTGGACAACGATTATCTTGGAAAGACTTTGACGCTTACCGTTAAAGCACAAGCCGTACAGAGTGAAAACAACCCCATTACCGACGGCAATACCTATACCGCCTCCGGTTGGCCTAAGGAATAAGGAGGATGTGTAGATGAAGAAGATTATTACGTTATTTGTTGTTTTGATTGTTGCTCTGTCCTCTGTTCTGCCTGTGTATGCAGCCGATGGTAAGGTAACTTACAGCGGAAATGCTGGAAACTTTGTTTTTGAACCCGGCAGCGATCATTCATTGACAGATCTGTTTCCGAACTTTAAGGACGTTATGCCCGGTGATACCTTAACGCAGCAAATCACCGTAAAAAATAACGCGGATAACAAGGTTAAGGTGAAGATCTACATTCGCTCTCTTGGAGCGCATGAGGATTCCGTAGATTTCCTTTCAAAGCTTGGATTAAAGGTTGCCAAGAGTGAAGAAAACAAAATGGCATATATGTTTGATGCCAAAGCAAACGAGACCGCGCAGCTTACCGATTGGGTATGCCTCGGCACACTCTACTCGGGCGGTGAGGTTAACTTAGACGTGACCTTAACTGTGCCCGTTGAATTAGATAACGAATTTCAAAACGATGTAGGTTATCTTGATTGGGAATTTATGATCGAAGAGTTCCCTATTGAAGAGGGCGATCCCAAACCGCCGCAGACCGGCGATAATTCCCATATGGGATTATGGTTTGCTCTCATGATCGGTTCACTTACTATGTTAATTATTCTTTTGTTCTGGCGTAAAAAGGATAAGGAGAATGAAGAAAACGCCGTACAGCGCTGAATAAGGAGGAATAAGGCGTGAATACCCAAGCAAAGAAAACACCCTACAAACGAATAGCCTTAGCCCTCAGTCTGTGTGCATTGCTTATTTGGGCAATCCTTGGCACAGGCGCGTCGCTGGCGTGGTTTACCGATACCTCTCCCGAAATCAATAATATTTTCCACTTTGCGGAATTTGATTTGGTGGTGTCCCATCGTTTGACTGATGGCAAATGGGAAGAAGTTGACAGTAAGACTAAGATCTTTGATGAAGAAGCTCTTTATGAGCCAGGCTACGTGCAGGTTGTATATCTGAAAGTAGAAAACAAAGGCACGGTTCCGTTTAAGTTCGATACAGCAGTTAATGTCAACGGTTGTATCAAAGCAACCAATGTATTCGGTCAGCCTTTTATGTTGCAGGAATATTTGAAATTTGGTCTTGCGACCGCTGATACCGAAGAAGAAATGAAAAACAGTATTCCTAACCGAAACACAGCGGTAGAGATTGCTAACGAACCTCTCCACAAATACTACAAAAGCGGTAGTTTTGAATTGGCACCGGGAGGCACTAAATATATCGCATTGATCGTCCGTATGCCCGAAGAAGTTGGTAATGTTGCGAACTATCGTGGCGACACAGTACCTAAAGTAGAACTGGGCATTACTGTTAAAGCAGATCAAATTACAGACTAAATTACCACAGCGAATTTTTGAAAGGAGGACGATAGTGTGAGAAAACTTTTTAACGAGTTTTTCTACATACCCCAGCACGGAAAAGTACGTGAAAAAGTAATGCTGATTCGATTGGCATCATTGATTACCATTGTAATTTTTTGCCTTGCAGCCATGAGCATTACTGCATACGCCTATTTTTCTTACAATGTCACCTCCGGCTCCAACATTATCAGATCGGCAACCTTCAAGACCGAAGTTCAAGTCCAAATTACCGACTCAAATGGAAAGGCCGTAGATACAGTAAAACCGATAACAAGCGATTATAAATCCTTCAAAATTGAGGGACTGACGGTTGGTGAAACCTATACAATCAGCGTCGCTCCTATTAAGGACGAAAAAGCGGCTAAGACAGGATTCGTTATTGTAACAGCCGATAATTGTCCTGATACCTACTATACTCAGCAACTTGGAAAAGATGAAAAAGTTGAAGGTGGAGAAACGAATAAACTGTCTTTCGAGATAATGATTACAGACAGTACCACAGTGTATCTGAGAGCCCATTGGGGTACATCTTCTTACTATGATGAATTCCAAAATAAAGCTGAGGAATTGTATATTACTCAGGATGAAACAATTAAGTTGATTGTTAATGGGTTTGATGAGCCCAATGTAGAGAAAGAAGATGCTTCTGACAAAGCAGATGGCACAACAGATAGTACAACAGAAAACACTACCCCACCGAACAGTACTACACCCCCTGAGAGCCAGACAAATCCGCCTGCTACAGAGCCTACTACGTCACCCGTGACCATTACCACTCCTCCGGCTTCTACCGAGTCGAGTGAGCCTACAGGTACGATGGAGCCGAGTTCTACTGAATCAACTCCTCCGACAACGACTCCTGAACCAACCGAATCTACAGCAAACACAGAGACCCAGCCTGCAGAAGAAACAACAGGCACACCCACAACCGAGGCGAGCGAATAAATGAAGTTTAGAATATTTACCAAAATCTCCCGATTTTTCGGAGGCATACCACGTAAGCGTTTTAAAAAGGTGGCCGAAAGAGTGAATAACACTCCTAATACAGAAGAATTTAAACACTGTATAATATGTGGAGCGTTGACTTGCATACCCGTTTCAATGCCGATTGATTGGCGAGAAAATTACGAGATCGGGTGCGGTCAAGTTTGTGCTAAGTGTGCAAAGGCACAACAAAAATCGATTGAACGAAATAATGCGCTTGCATATGAGCAAATCTTACAAGCTGTAGAGCAAAGCAAAAAATAAATAACCTCTCCAATAGTTCACAAAGCTGTTGGAGAGGTTTTGCTATATCTTATTCAATTTTCCGAGTAACACATATCTGGCGTTATTAAATTCATACGAACAGGTTGAAAGTGTAATGATTTTATCATCATCGTTAATAGTAACAGAGGTATCAAATGTTGATTTTGAAATAATATCTGCTATAACATCGGTTTTAGGCGATGGATGATAAATTTCTGAATCTCTATTTACGACTGCGCCTGCAAATAATTCGATAATAAAGTTGCCATTTGGGGTTAGGAAATATGCTATGGGATGCGCATCATAATTTGCTTGTTCTTTGTATTTTGCTAATGTGCCAAACATTGTAGCGTTTTTCATATTGTGTCCGTAAATAATATAGTTTGAATCGATGCCAATATCTTTATTTCGGTAATCTGCAAAAATTGTTCCGCTGACTAAATATTTACCGTTAAGATCTGCTCTAAGGTATTGAGTATTATCTTTACTTTTAACCACCGGATAATTGATTGGTGTGTCAGGACAATATATCCATCCCACAATATCGTCATTCGCCTTTTTTAGTGCTTCAAAGTCCACGCTGATTGGTATAGTGATTTTTTCTTCAGGGATAGGATCAATAGAAGGTTCTATATTGTTGGGCTTTATAAACTGCTCTTGAAGTGATTTGTTGACGGTATCAGCTGTTTTATAATCATGGGTAATTTTTACGATATTAAAAATAGAAATAGCCAATACGCATACTAAGACTATTATTAAAATTTTTCTCAATTTCTTTATTTTCAAACTACCTGTTCAACTCCTTTACATAAGTATATCTTTCTTTTTAAGTTCCTTTTTCATTTTACCGAGTGCCTTGCGGTATGTTTTATCTGCGGTATCAGGTGATGCCAAACCGTGGTCGATGGCTATGTCAATAAAAGCTTCTTCGGGTATGGGTTTTCGAGTCGGCTTTCCGTCCTCGTCCAAATCGTCTTTATCGTAATAATGAGTAGCATAACACTCCATACAAAAACCAAGGTGTGCAGACACCATCGCTCGTTCACGGTAGTTGAGGTTTTCAAATGCCGTCATAACTGCTTCGGTGCGTTCTAAATTAAAGAATATCTTGTCCGGCTCGGAAGAACTATCGTGTGCAACTTCTTCTCGGCTTTCTTCGCTATCCTCATCGGCGTACTGACGATAGAAGTCCACGAACTGCATATTTTGCAAACCACAGCGGATAATTTCGGCTGCATCTTCCTTGCTTGTGCCAATGGCCTCCGCTATTTTCTCCAAAGTAGCATCGTCGCTTTTGTTGCCAAACTCACGGTATAAACGCATTGCCTTGCGCAGTCGCAAATACTCATCGTAACTTTGAATCGTAAAACCGGTTCGCATTGAACGGATATATTCGTGAACCTCACGCATTGCGGCATATTCTTTGTAAACGATAAACGGAACGCTTCGTTCCGGATCGTAGTCTTGCAATGCTTTTAGCATACCTATCACATACGCTTGCTTTATATCCAAGAAATGCCCGTACATCGCATAGTCCTGAACAATCGCCATTGCTTTTTCATTTAACGTGCGTTCATAGTAATGGAGAAACCAAGAAACATATTTATCCTCTTTCTGAGCGAGGTAGTTTTGGATATATTTTTGTAGGTCGATTTCCTTCGGCGGTGCCGGAGTTAAACGGTATATTACGAGTTCTTTTTCCCATTCTTTCACGGCAACCACCTCCTTTGTGCGTGTTTGGGATTACTTTAATCGTTTATCGGTTTCGGCATAGAGCTTTTCACGGCTCATATCAAGGGCATATTGCCCGTTGGCGTAATCGGCATTTTGTAATGCCTTAAACTTATATTCTTTAGCCAACTCCGTAGCCATAGCCGCAAAGGTTTCGGCAATAGTACCTCTACCTTTCTCGGTACGGATAGCGGAACAACGGCGGTTGTAAATATCTACAACCGGATCTGCGGCGGCAAGCTCCTTTCGGTTAATGCTTGCGGCATATTTACGGCAAGTGGTTTTTCTTCCTCGAACTTCGCATGGTGCGATGCCGTTGCAGTATTGCTGACGGCGGGCGGAGGTCATAAGGAAATACTTGTTACAAATACCGCATTGCCTTGGATAATGCCCGTGATGTAACCCTTCAAAAAAGTCGGTAACCACAAAACTGTAATAACTATCGAAATACAATCTTCGGGCAAGTGTTGCAGATATGCTTTTGCTCGTTTTTTTAATAGGAACGTATTCCGTTGTTACGGGGAACGGTACCGAGCCGAATATTTCTAACGCTATGGGGAGTAGGTGTTCCTCATCCAAACGGTCGGCATCATCTACACGGGTTGTAAATGTTCTGAGATTGTGGAAAGCGTTGCGGATATCATCGCTTAACGTATCGTAAAATGTAAGAGTGGAATTAACCTCTGATATTAAACGCTCAGCACCAGCAAAGAATGCTTTATCGTATTCTTTCGGCAGGTGATGGAACATTGCTTGTGTACTGTC
>JAFPAK010000321.1 GCA_017390825.1 Clostridia bacterium | reverse complement strand
TGAAATGCCTGAAGATTCTTATCATGGCGAGGATATTATTGCTCACGCAAAAGCATTTGCAGAAATCAATGGCGATTCTTTTGTTGATAAGAGTGAAGAAGAAAGAAGAAAAGCATTAGTTGAATTTGCTTTACCTAAAAACATTCAAGGTCTTAAAGAAGATTTAGGAAAGTACCGTATTACTTATGATACTTGGTTTAAGGAAAGCACACTTCATAATAATGGTGCTGTCAATGATATAATTGAAAAACTTAAAGCAAGTGGGCATACCTATGAAAAAGACGGTGCTTTGTGGTTTAAGACTACCGATTTTGGCGATGAAAAGGATCGTGTGCTTATCCGTGATAATGGTATTCCGACATATCTTGTACCTGATATTGCTTATCATTATAATAAACTTGTTACACGTAATTTCGATGTTGCCATAGACGTACTCGGTGCAGATCACCACGGCTATATTCCGAGAATTAAAGCATCTATGGAAGCACTCGGCGTAGATCCCGACCGTCTTGATATCATCATTATGCAAATGGTACGCCTTGTTAAAAACGGCGAAACATATAAACTTTCAAAGCGTTCGGGTAAGGCTGTGACACTTTCGACATTACTTGATGAGGTTCCGATCGACGCAGCAAGATTTTTCTTTAATCTTCGTGAACCTAATTCTCATCTTGAGTTTGATATCGATCTTGCGCTTTCTGAAAGCTCACAGAATCCGGTTTACTATGTTCAGTATGCTCATGCAAGAATCTGCAGCATACTTCGCAATCTTTCTGCAATGGGCATTGAGGCAGAGGCAACCGAGAAGACAGGTGTTGATCTTCTTTCTACTGATGAAGAAAAAGAGCTCATCCGTCATATTGCTTCGTATACCGGAGATATAATCTCTGCTGCTAAGGATTACAATCCTTCAATAATTACTGCATTTTCAATTAAGCTGGCTACTCTTTTCCATAAGTTCTATAATATCTGCAATGTAAAGGATTCTGAAGAGAATTTGCGAAAAGCGAGAGTTAATCTGCTTGTAGCTGTAAAAACAGTAATTGCAAATTGTCTTTCACTTATGAAGATAGATGCCCCTGACAGTATGTAAACCAAATATCCGCAATTCATTATACTGAATTGCGGATATTTTTATATATAAAAGAAAAGAATTATTCCAATTAGTGCAACTGCTGAAAATATCGTAATCGCAACCGGGAATTTAGACTTCTTTACTTTTTTGTATTTGGTGTTTTTAATTGAATTAAGATATTTATCGGCTTGTGTTCGCAAAATGTGGTCATCACGGCAATTATAGTCAGGATTAATATATAAGACTGCTTTTTCAAAATAGGCGTTACCGGTATCTTTGATTTCGATAACATTTTTATTTACACCCTTTATCATTAAATTGCCTCCTGTTCAGTTATAAATTCAATTGCATGTGCAATTCCAGGGATGCTCAGTCCTTGCTGGCTTGATGTAGGGGACATCAAAGCGCCTGTTCCGCAAAACAAAACCCTGTTGATACTGCCTTGCTGCATCTGTTTCATAATATATGAGCAAAGGACAGAGCCAGAGCATCCGCATCCGGATGCACCTGCAACGATATCCTTGTCATCATCACTATATATCATAAGCCCGCAATCATTATGTTGATCTTTTATATCATATCCTCTGGATCTACACAATTCATATAGTAGAGTCACACCGACTTTTCCGAGATCACCGGTTAGTATAAGGTCAAAATCGTCAGGACTATTTCCGGTATCATCAAAGTAGTTACATATTGTATCAGCTGCAGCGGGTGACATTGCAGCCCCCATATTATTGGCATCCTTTACATCGTAATCATTGACTTTACCAAAGGTAACGGCTTTGATTTTTATGTTTGTCGGCTGATTGCTTATAACGAGCGCACCCGAAGCTGTTGCGGTCCATTGTGAGGTTGGCGTTTTTTTGCTTCCATATTCAAGAGGAAAGCGAAACTGGCGCTCAGCAGAACAATAGTGTGAGCTTGTTGCTGCAATTGCGTTGTTCATTGCACCGCTCTCAACTGCAATTGAAGCAAGACACGAAGACAGCGCCATTGTTGAGCAGGCACCGAACAGTCCGATGTGTGGTATTCCAAGATCCTTTACACCGAATGTTGAGGCAATGCTTTGGTCCAAAAGGTCGCCGACATAAATTCCGTCAATATCGTCATTTGTGAATTTTGCATTGCCAATTGCGGTAGTAACAGCACTTGTCAGTAAAGCACTTTCAGCCGCTTCCCATGTTTTTTGACCAAGTTTTGTATCGTTATTTATGTTGTCAAACCATTCAGATAGAGGCCCTTCTCCTTCCTTTTTACCAACAGAACTGCCAAAGCCTTTAACAAAAACGGGATTTTCAAATTTTATAGTATGTTTTCCTACTCTCTTTGCCATATTTATCTCCTAAAACATTTTAAAAATTACAAATATTACTCCATAAATTAATGCGGCTGTCAATCCGTATATAATGACAGATCCGGCAATAGAAAACATTTTTGAGCCAATACCGAGCACTTGACCTTCTGCT
>JAFPAK010000320.1 GCA_017390825.1 Clostridia bacterium | reverse complement strand
GTTTGATGTAATGGTTACAGTCGCATTTTCTCCGTCGATTTCTACCAGCATATCTTCTACTTTTTCCGCAGTTCAGTCACCGTCTATATGATATATGTCAGCTTCACCATTCTGGAGTGCTTCCGCATCTTCCTGGCTTACGGGAATTGTTACAGTAAGTGTTTCGTCTGCATCATACCACTGATTGAGCATATATGGATTTCCTGAATATTCATCATATACATCAATATTATATACTTCCTTTACTTCGTGTTCTCTGATATTCTGTGTGATATGCTCCATAAAATCTGAATCGGCTGCTGTTTCCATATCAACCTTGTCAACAACAACTGTAACGGGTGCTTCTATATTAGCTGTTGTTGTGTTTGTAGTTGATACATTTTCAACTGTGATTTCTACGGGCTCGGGATTTTCACAAACACAATGGAACATTGCTTCTCCAAATGAATAATGATAGTTACACGGCAAAGCTCTGTCTGTTACTGTACAAGCACCGCATATCTCACAGGAATGAACACAAGGTGCAACAAGTTTGTTCATTTCATTATCCAAATTCACACTATGGTAAATAACTTCACCGTCAGGGAAAGTAAGCTTCACATCACACCACAAAGCCAGATGTACAGGACCGCCGTCTCCGATAGGTCTTAAGCCTATCATACTGTCAATAAATGCTTTGTTTTCATCAGTTAAAAGCTGTTTTATTCTCAAGGTTTTATCTTCACCTGCATCTAATTCACCAAAGCAAACGCCGTAATCTTTTCCGTCAGGTGCTTTTTCTGTATACACGCTCTTGCCCGGTTCTTCAGGAATGCCATCATCGAAAAATCCATAGTAATAGTATTCATATTCTCCGGTTTCTTCGTTGTAAATCTCTTCGTATTTCCTTTTGCTGAATTCAAAAGTCCAGAAATATTCTTTCTTTACAGGTTCATAATATCCCGGCTTATCGTACAGCGAATAATCCTCAACTTCAATAAGGTATTCGTATGACCACGCAGGAGCATCCGGTGCAAAAACGTCTCTGCCGTGAGCGTCATAGAACCACAAGGAATGATAGTCTACCTGATGTGACTCGTTATATACGCTGTTTCCCCAACCACGATAGTATGTTATTCCATTCACTTTGACAATAATAGCAAAATCTGTCAAGTTATATTCGTCAAGTTCTTCGTTATACTGACATGCCGCTTCATAAATATCCTTCATTGATCCGTTTATTTTTACGGTAAGTTTTTCGCCGTCGGATGCCATTGTAATAAAAGAGTCAGAAACATCTGTCTTCCATTTTTTATAGTAATCTCTTGCATTACCTTTATAGTCGGTTTCGCACAAAGAGTAATATGCATTCCCCCACAGGCGAGAACTTTGGTATTCATTATCGAATATGATTTCTGTTTCAAATTCAATTTCTCCGCCGTTGCCTTTATCGTATCCCAAGTAATAGAAGTCATCATCAGGCAGGTAGTTATATTCGCTTATTACATCACTGACATCAACGGTAAAGCTATAGTCAAGCATAACGCCATGTTCAGAACCCGTTTCCGCGTCCTTGGATTTCCACAAATCAATAACCTTTTCTCCGTTTAAGACATCAAATTCATATGTAGCATTTTCGCCGTTTGTGATTTTAATAACCTGTCTGTCTTCTAAAACATTAAAGGTTCTGTTGTTAATACTTGCATACCAATAC
>JAFPAK010000319.1 GCA_017390825.1 Clostridia bacterium | reverse complement strand
GTCAAAGTTCATAATTTGTACTCCGTCCCTATTGAAGGTAGCGTCAATCAGTTCGCTGAGCTTAGCATTTTCAAGTGTACCGAGCTTCTTCACCTTCATATCCGCAGTAAGTGTAATTGCATAAGAATCGGAATTGAGAGAAGCCTGAACCAAATCGCTCTTTGATTCTACGGATTTAATACGTGGCAATTCCGAGCCGAGAGCATCAAAGTTGTAATAAAGCTTGTATGTATTATTGCCGCCGCTTGCATCATACCATCCGTAAACCCAATACATATCGTGATCCGCTTTAAAATATTTAGCGCTGTCCACATTAAATCTGCTGTCAGGGCTACTTATGAGGGTATCTGCTTCCGCACCGTGTATGCCTACACACGCACCATCTGTCAGTGGCTTATTTGGGATTTGTGACTGTTCTGCCGCATTATTTAAGTATACATCAGTATCAGAAAGGAAGAAATTATTCTGATCTAACGTGTTTGTTATTAAGTTATCTTTTACAACAATTGTACCGCCGACGTACATCTTACCCCAATCAGTACCATAAACACCGCCGCCCTCTTTAGCCTTATTGCCCGTGATTTTACCGCCTGTAAGACAAAGCTTGTTTTCGGAGTTCCAGTATATGCCACCGCCGTTGTTCGTAGCGTAGTTTCCGCTGATTTCACCGCTGTCCATATAAAGGAAGCCTTCCTCCATAAAGATAGCGCCGCCGTTTTCTGTTGCGGTGTTGCCTGTGATTTTACCGCCGTTTATGTATATAAAGGAATCGTTCTCGTTGGTTGAGTATATTGCACCGCCGTTTTTAGCCTGATTTCCGCTGATTTCACCACCGTTTATGTAAAGCTTACCGTAGTCAACATAGAATGCACCGCCGTTACCACTGCCATAAGCACCTGTAATCTTACCGCTACACGCATCTGAGCTATCGTTGATTGTAAGCTTTGCACCGCCTACAAGCCAGAAAACATGACCGTCGGAGTCCGACTCGGTAAGTCCGCGGTTGATGGTATTACCATTAAGATCGATGGTAATATCCTTTCTGTCAATATACAATGCACCGCCTTTTGTACCCTCTGAATAATCGAATTCGCCGTCGGTAGCATTCCAGTCTGCAAACAAGGTTATGGCAGCGGGATAATCCTGACTTACCGCATATGTCCAGCCCTCGCCAAAATCGTTAAAGCCCTTGGATGAAGCACCCACTTTAACAATCATCTTGTATGGACTGTCCACCGATTCCTGCTCATCTGCCCACTTGCCGCCTTCGGGAACAACATTTACCTTGCAGAGAACATAGGTTCCGTTATCACTCATAATTTTATATTCCTGAGGTTCCCGTAAGTCACGCATATAATCCATTTGGTAAAGATAATATATGTCTTTATCGTAGGTACATTCAATAATGTCAGAAAGAACCGCACGTTCAAAAAAGTTCTTTCTTGTGTTGTGTGCTGTTAGGGTAATCGTCTGTGTATCATAGTCTAAAACTGCATCTGTAAGAAGGTTTGAATCCTTAACACTTACCGATTTAACACGGGGATACCTTGCGTCTTCATGCCCCCAGGTGTTGAAATAAAGCCTATGATCATTACCTTCTCCATTCGGTTTATATACCGAACGGATGAAATAACTGCTGATGTCAGGATGGAAGTATCTGAAATCCCCTTCGTTAAATCTGCTGGTGAAACCGGTAAGTTGTTTATTGATATTTGATACATGGATACCTATATACGCACCATCTGTCAAAGGTTTGTTTGGTGAGCCATTCTGACCGCAGGCATTGAAAATTTGCGATGTATTATCACCCAAAATGTCAGGATTATCCAAATACAGATTGCCGTTTGTGTTTCCAAAAATCTGAATATCACCGCCATAGTATGTATCGCTGTAACTTTCGACATACATTCCGCCACCTTTTTCCGTTGCAGTGTTGCCGTAAATTTTACCGCCTGTGAAATATCCTGCATCAAGGGAATCCCAGTAAATACCACCGCCATATTCTGCTGTGTTGCCTGTAATTTCACCACCGTCAACATAAAGGTATCCGTTATTTGCATAGATAGCGCCACCCTCTTCGGCAGTATTACCATAAATTTTTCCGCCTGAAATATGAACGGCGGCATCGCTTACATCATTGATATAGATAGCACCGCCATATGTTGCTATATTGCCTGTGATGTTTCCGCCCTTTATATATAAAGTTCCGTATTCAACATGAAAAGCACCGCCACAGCCGTTGAGACGGGCTTCAAGAGGACCCCAAAGCCATGCATTTTTACCACCTGTGATTGTACCTGTCTGTGCCTCGGAGCTGTCTGTGATTGTAAGACTTCCCGCGCAATCTACATAGAATACAAATCCTTTATGTAACAAATAT
>JAFPAK010000318.1 GCA_017390825.1 Clostridia bacterium | reverse complement strand
GTGCTGAAGGTGACGGTGCAGCCGATTTAACCATCAGTGATGTATACGCTTATACCGGCGATGCAGGTGATTCAACAACAGCTACTGTAGCAAACACAACCATTACTACCACAACAACCGCTACTGCGGCTACAACAACTACTTCATCAGGTTCATCATCCACAGTAGACAGTACGCTGCTTATCGATTGGGATGTAAACACCAATTACTGGGCAGAAGGCTCAACTCTTACAAAGGGTACAAACTGTATTACCGCAACAAAGTCAAACGGAGCGAAACTTATCACATCTGAAAAAAACAATATAGCGGCATACGATGGACTTAAATTCACAGTAACACCTAATTCGGCAAACCAAAAGACTGCGCTTGTAGTAAAGGTTAATGATGTTCAGAAGAACTTTACTCTTGGTTCAGGTACAACGGAATGTGTACTGTCATTTGCTGAGATCGGAGTTACACCCACCTCAAGCTCGACTATATTCTTTGGTGCTGAAGGTGACGGTGCAGCCGATTTAACCATCAGTGATGTATACGCTTATACCGGTAATGCAGGTGATTCAACAACAGCAGCAACAACTACAACAACAGTAGCTGATGCTACAACTACAACAGTAGCTGATGATACAACCACAACAGCAGCTGCAGCTGAAAAGAAGATCAATCTTTATGATGATGTAAAACCGCATGACGTACAGTCAGCATACAAGAGCCAGATGGATAATTCAACAATCACTGTAACTGATGAAGGCGCAGTAGATGTTGTATTCCCGGCATCAACAAAAGCACAGCAGTATCAGATCCAGTTTGACGTTACAAAGCTTGATAAAGCAGCTATCGAAGCAGCAGGAAATCAGCTTAAAGTAAAAATGACTGGTAAGGGCGAATGGCTCAAGGACAGCGGTACAGCAGACGGCGGTCATACAAAGATCGTTAAGAGCGGTACAGTTCTTGCAGGCGGCGACAGCGGTCCGTGGCTCAAGGGCGGCAACTCTGTAACACTCACTCTTGATATGAGCGAAGTAGATTACACATCAGGCACACTTCAGGTAATCATGCAGAACTACTACGGTTCAGGTCTTATTAATGTAGAGATCGAAGTATATCTCTATGTTGAATCTGGTGATGATGCAACTACAACTACAACAACAACTGTTGCCGCAACAACCACTACCACGATAGCACAAACCACTACTACCACTTCATCATCCACAGTAGGCAGCAAGCTGCTTATCGATTGGGATAAACAGGATAACTACTATTGCGGTGGAACTGCTGTTTCAAAGAATGACAGCGGAATTCATATGACACACACGGGTAATGCAGATCCGCTTATCAACTCATGGAATAATGCTTACGGGGATTATACCAAAGTTAAATTCACAGTCACTGCAAATTCAGGCAATGCTGCAACGCAATTCCAGGTTAAGTGCGGCAGCGAGATCTCGCAAGTCTATACGCTCACAAGCGGTGTGAATTCCTTTGATTTAGCACTTTCGGATTTTGGGATTACTTCCGGTACAATAGGTGATTTTAATATTATTCTCAAGGGCGGCGCAATTGATGTAGTTATCAGTGATATTACCGTATATACGGCTGATACGCTGGATATCGATGTCAGAATGGAATACGGCGCAGCTATCCGCCTCAATGAAAAAACAGGTATACGTTTCTATACATCTATTGACACGGATATGATTGCTCAGCTTAAAGCTGACGGCAGAACAGTAACGATGGGTACTATCATCGCACCTGCAGATCTTATATCAGGTGAGTTCACACACGAAGATGCTAATGTTGATGTTGTATTTGACTCAGATGAGTATTATACCGAAGACGGATTTGTCGGTATCGTAGGCTCAATAGTAGATATTGAAGAATCACATTACGGCAGAGAGTATATCGGCAGAGGCTACATTTGTGTAGATGGCGTATACTACTATGCATCATTGGACAATAATGTTCGCTCTCTTAAATATGTTGCAAATGCACTTAAAGCTGACACGGCAGTCTATGAACGCCTCACCACAGAGACAAAAAAACTTGTTGACACATGGTCGCAGGCTCCTGACTACCAAGCATAAATAATAAATTTGCCGCACGAATTTTTCGTGCGGCGCCTACGCTCAATGTACATTTTAAATATATTTATGTCGATTGTTTGCGAATTTTTGTTACAGGTATACAAATTAAGCAGTATATTTTATCAAAGGGCACGATTGATAATATTTTTAAGATCTGTATATTGTAAAATGTATTTAAAGAGCAATTTACCAATATCACAAACCCCAAACAAGAACGAATAAGTATTGCACACAGTTCTTTTATGCCATACTTATATACATATTCCAGAAATGGAGGTTCGTATATGCCGAAGGCACCGGTCAGTCAAGGTCGTATCAACAGATTGAATAAGCGGTTGTTATCACTTTTGCTGATAACGGCTTTGATGTTGTCTGTGTTGATAGCTGTCCCTGTGCTTAATTCAAGTGCAGAGCAAGATATGGCGACCAAGAGCGCAGAATGGGTAGATAAAGAAAATGGCATTGCAAAAATTACCCTCGGTGTAAACGATCCTACCACCTCAGGAAGTGGCTCGACTACTGCAACCACAAAACCAACAGAAGCAACAACCACTACTACCACCACATCATCCACAGTAGGCAGCAAGCTGCTTATCGATTGGGATAAACAGGATAACTACTTTCTCGGTGGAACTGCTGTTTCAGAGAATGACAGCGGAATTCACATAACACACACGGGTGATGCAGAACCGCTTATCAACACATGGAATAATGCTTACGAGGATTATACCAAAGTTAAATTCACAGTCACTGCAAATTCAGGCACTGTTGCAACGCGATTCCAGGTGCAGTGCGGCAGCGAGATCTCACAAGTCTATACGCTCACAAGCGGTGTGAATTCCTTTG
>JAFPAK010000317.1 GCA_017390825.1 Clostridia bacterium | reverse complement strand
TCAATGATCTGCTCAAGGGGTTCTACAAGATTAGCTTGTTCAGCGTTACTCTCTATAAATGCACCATAGGAAAGTAAAACACACCCTACGGAAATTCTGTTCCGTAGGGTGTATTTCGTGGATAGATTATTATTTTGCTTTCCAATCAACAATTCGCTTTAAAGAGTAAATCCTAAAATAAGTAGGCCGCCTTAAATTTAGTGGTGATGATGGTGATGTCCGTGTGTTGAGTTTGCATTAAATTCGAAATGACACGTTTTTTCATGACAGTGTTCTGAACTTGTTTCAATTTCGATTGTCACATGCCCAATTCCGTGTTCACAAAGTTCTTCACGGATTACATCTTTTATTTTATGCGGTTCATCATCGGTAACAATATGCATTGTAGCGAAATTGTTGTGCATATCCAAGCTCCAAACGTGGATGTGATGAACATCAATAATTCCATCTATTTCCGCTATATGTTCTTTAATCTCTGCTACATCTATATCGTGCGGTGTTTTCTCAAGAAACAAATCGGCAACCTCTTTGAGATTTTTGATTGCATTGATAAAAATAAAGAGAGATACGCCGATAGACATAATGGGATCAATAAGAGGAAAATTGGTAAACCGCATTACAACAGCGCCAACTAATACAACAACCCAACCGAGCACATCCTCGAGCATATGTAGGTTGACGGCCTTTTGATTAAGAGAATCGCCCTCCCGAGTGAAGAACGCTGCACAGAAGTTTACGATAACACCTACAACAGCAAATACTATCATTCCGTTATAATTGATTTCGGTAGGGGTGATAATTCTGTTGATTGCATTATATATCATAACTACTGACCCGATTAAAAGAATTAAAGTTGTTATAAATCCACCTATAATCGAATAACGTGCGTAACCATACGTATATTTTTCATCAGGTTGCTTCTTGCTTTTTTTCTCTAAAAAGTAGGATATACCAATACTTGCCGCATCGCCAATATCGTGAACGGCATCAGAGGTTATCGCTACACTACCGGTAAAAATACCACCAATAAATTCAAATATTGAAAATGACAAATTAAGTATAAACGCTATTAAAATATTTCGTTCTGTTTTCATAATTTCCTCCCATTGACTAACATATTCATTTCTGATACAATAAGTTTGTTACTGAACATATTGTTCAATAATATTGTATCAAAATTGATTTTGATTACAACATACGATATTACTCGGTTATTCATTACTGAACAAATTTTAAAAAATGTACGGAGAAAAATATGGATAGACGTCAAAGAAAAACTCGCACGGCAATTTTTAACGCCTTTACTGAACTACTATCAAATAAAGATTTTAATCAAATAACCATAGGAGAAATTATTGAAAAAGCAGACGTGGGTAGAGCCACATTCTACTCCCACTTTGAAACCAAAGATTTTCTGCTCAAAGAATTTTGTGAGGAATTGTTTTGCCATATATTCGATGCCGAAAACGATACAAATAACGAACACAAGCATATTTTTGAATGTGCTGGTTCTGAATCGCCTTTTTTGCATTTGTTTCAACATTTGCAAAAAAATGATAATAACATATTAGCGTTGTTATCCTCACAAAATAACGAATTATTTTTAAGATATTTTCGCTCTAACCTTGAAGTTCTTGTAGATGAACATCTCAATTTATTTGAATCACAAAGGGATCAAAATATCCCATTGCCTTTTTGGAAAAATTATGTCGTATCAACCTTTGTGGAAACAATACGTTGGTGGATAAATAATGGTATGCAAGAAACCCCTGAAACGTTAACTGATTATTTTTTAAAAGTAGTGTGAACTAAAATGGTGGCAGAGAGAATTAAATCTCTCTGCCACCTTGTTCGTTATGCGTAAATAAGTTCTGCGTTTACAATTTCTGTTGCTGTTTGTCGGATGTTATTCATCAACCCAACCCATTCCATTTGATTATCCGCTTTGAGTTTTTCGGTAATACCTTCCGCTTTCTTATACTGCATTATAAGATTATCAAACATTTCTTCCGCTTGCTCGTCGAGGTCTGCAAGGTATCCGTTCAATTTTCCGCTTGTCAGCAGATTAAGATATAGCACCTTGCGGTGTTGCTTGATATACCGTAAGTGCCGTTGTCCCCATACGCCGATAGGATGTTGTTCTTCCTCCGGTAACTTCAAGCAAGGAATGTAATAGTCTCCTTGCAGTTCGTACCAAAGACCGTTCTTTTCGTCATAGATAACCTTTTCCATAATCACGCCTCCTTGTAGATCACCTTGAATTTCTTTTGCTTTGCATCAATGATTTTCAGCAGAACCTCGTCCACTGCATCGGTGTACTTACCATTGGCAATTAGATTGTTCCTCATTTCATTCAGGCAGTTTACAACCACCCGCCGTTCAAAATCATCAAGCGCTATGTAATACTTCTTATCACGCATATCGGTCACTCCTTCAGCAAGTCCTTAAACGGTGCGTCATCATTTACGAACGTGTCATATGTAAAATTAGCACCAAGCCTAAACCCCATAATAAAACTATCAAGATTTGATTCGCCATTTACCACACCCCAAGCGTTAACAAAATCAAGGAATTTCTTTTTGTTTTCGCCTGAAAGATTCTCCGTTAAGAAATCTTCATTTAGCATTAAGACTTCCATTTGTTTTTGTACTGCCTTGTTCTGCTTCGTGCTACGTGCCTGTGGGTCAAGGTTGCCGTAGTAGAACTCTTCAATAAACTTACCCATAAAAATAACCTCCTTTAAGTTTCTACCATAATTGTACTTAAAGAAGGCTCAACAGTCGAATGTACCGATATAAATAAAAAAAGTGCAAGAAAAAAGAGAGAAGCCGTAACTTCTCTCGATTCTCTTGCCCTTCGCAATGCTC
>JAFPAK010000316.1 GCA_017390825.1 Clostridia bacterium | reverse complement strand
ATGCATGAGTAGGAAGTTCTGCGGGTCTTCTTTAAGTCCCATTTTATGAACGACACGACCTGACATCGGGAATGCGGAAATACCAGCTGCACCGATCATCGGGTTGATCTTTTTCTTCAAAAAGATGTTAAGCAACTTTGCAAAAAGCACACCACCTGCGGTATCAACAATGAATGCTACAAGTCCGAGACCGAGAATTACAAGTGTTGCGGGCTGAAGGAATTTATCTGCCTGCATTTGAGTTGCAATTGAGATTCCGAGGAATATGGTAACAAGATTTGCAAGCACCTTCTGAGCTGTTTCTGAAAGTGAGTTGAGTACGCCGCACTCACGGATAAGGTTACCAAACATCAAGAATCCGATAAGTGCCGATGCTGACGGGGCAACGATACAAGCGATAAGTGTGATAACGATGGGGAAGAGGATCTTTGTAAGCTTTGAAACCTCGTTGTTTTTGTACTCCATTCTTATCATACGCTCTTTTTTTGTTGTAAGCAGTTTAATAACAGGAGGTTGAATGATCGGAACGAGTGCCATATATGAGTATGCAGCGACTGTGATCTGACCTACATAAGTTGAGTTTAGCTGATTTGCAACTACGATTGATGTAGGACCGTCAGCTGCGCCGATAACGGCGATAGAAGCAGCATCTTTGATCTCGGGGAAGAATATCGATGCAAGACACAGTGTAAAGAATATACCGAATTGTGCTGCTGCACCGAATATCATCAGCTTCGGATTAGTAAGCAGAGGACCGAAATCGATCATTGCACCGATGCCGATGAAGAGAAGAAGCGGAAACAGTTCGTTGGCAATACCTGCGTTGTAAAGGGTGGTAAGCGCACCATGTTCGCCGGTAACACCGAGCGTTTCGGCAAAGGGCATATTAACGAGAATTGCACCGAAGCCCATGGGCAAAAGAAGTGTAGGTTCCATTTCCTTCTTTATCGCAAGGAAAATGAGAACACCGCCGATAACCCACATAACAACATTTTGCCATGAAAGATCAAGAATGTTTTGCATTAAGCTATCCATAGTTTGTTTTCTCCATTTTTAGTTATATTTGCATTGCTGCATACAAGTGTTATTATACCAAAAGATTTTACTCAATTCAACTGTCGATTTAATAATTTATTAAAAAAATGACCGTACAATTTTGGGGGAATTGTACGGTCGCAACTGCTGAAGCTTCCTAATCGGAAAATTGATCTATGTTTATTGTGTGAGGACATAGATGGGGATTGTATCTTGGTGATTAAATTTTTATTCAGCAGTCATATTATAACAACCTTTCGGTCGCTACAACCAAAGTTCAGCCGGAGATAACTTTTCTCCGGCTGTTACCGATAATAAAGGTGCTATCGGCATGAACTTAAGGAGAAGATAACATAATTAATTAATGCGTTGCTTTTTTACAATATTCTGCAATATGATTAACATAATGCTGAGGAAAGATGTTATTATATAAATAAGAATGTTTTGATCATCACCTGTCGGCGGAGCATCATTCAGAGTATCGCTTTCGGTTTCAGTTTCAGCATAAACTGTTGTATTATTTAGTGTGGTTGACGCATTGGTATTAGATGCAACAGCTTTATTACAGAATTCCACTGTTACAGTATTATTGTTTATTGATGAGTTTTCGCCGCCGATTATACTGCTTATTTCAAGCTTGCCGTCCATATCAGTATCTGTAACAGCGATATTAAAGCAAGCAACTGAATTATCATAAATAATGTCATTGGCGTTGCCCGGTATCTCGCTAATTCTGAATTTATATTCTCCTATATTATCAAATTCAAGCGAGCGGACAGTCTCGGTAAAACTGAATTTGTTAAAATATTCATTGTTGGCATCGTATGCAACTGTTTTTGTATCAAGTGATATCCACTTACCGTCTGCGCCGCAGTATTCAATCAGAAATGTAAATGAATCACCTTCCTGCCAAGTTCTTCCCGACAGCGTTTTAGTACCGTTTATACTGATGTCAGACGGACTTACTGATTCAGGTGAGTAGATATTAACAAAGCTGACAAGGGCTGTTCCGTCATCCGAAACAGTTATTTCTTTGGAATTAACACCGTCTTTTACATTAAATCCCTTTCTATTTTGGACTTCTGTGACATTGATTTTTGTACCAATATCAATTCCTTCAATACAAAATTCTCTGTTAGGTGCTATACATACTGCAAGTTCACCTTTATCAT
>JAFPAK010000315.1 GCA_017390825.1 Clostridia bacterium | reverse complement strand
GGGTTAATATAATGATAAGGCTATATTTACAACGAATTACCCAAATACGGGTTGACAAATCAAAAATCTTTTGATAGAATTGTGATACCTGAATATGGGTAAGTATTCCGAGGTATATTTGCGTGAAAGATAATAAAAGTTTAAAAAACTTATAAATAATGAAACTGTTTGGAGAAAAGAAACGGATTTGAATAAAAAATCAATAGAATACGATTTTGAATTTAGTGTTACTTTTAAACGAAAGATGAATAGATTATTTAGAGAGGAAATTGGAACAGATCATATCCCTCATCCGGAAGTTGATAACTCCTATGAGCGTATTCGAAGCAGAATAGTGCGTTGCTTGTTGCTTATTAAAAAGCGAATTAAATAAAAGGATGGTTTTATACTGCTAAAATTAAAAACCCGGAAAGTTTTACACTTTCCGGGCGTTTTGCTAATTAACGATGAACATTATGCCTCTTCGTCTTTTGCGTTTTTAAGAAGTAGGTTTACAATGATACCGAGTATCAAAGCGCAAGCAATAGATGTGATCTGAATCTTACCAAAGTTAAGAGTGAGACCGCCGATACCTGCGATAAGAATAGTTGATACAACAAACAGATTCTTGTTCTGATTGAGATCAACTGTCTGTACCATTTTAAGACCGGATACAGCGATAAAGCCGTAAAGTGCCATACAAACACCGCCCATTACGCAAGAGGGGATAGAGTTTACAAATGCGATAAAGGGGGATACGAATGAAATAACGATAGCAAGCACAGCTGCTGTAATGATAGTGTAAACAGAAGCGTTCTTTGTAATAGCTACGCAGCCTACCGACTCACCGTATGTAGTGTTCGGGCATCCGCCAAAGAGTGCACCTGCAATAGAGCCTACACCGTCACCGAGGAGTGTTCTGTGCAGACCGGGCTCCTCAAGAAGATCCTTCTCAATGATAGAAGAAATATTCTTGTGATCTGCGATATGCTCTGCAAATACAACAAATGCAACCGGAGTATAAGCCATAGCAATAGTTCCGATGTATGCGGGAGTGATCTCACTTACACCTTTGAATGCTGTAACGAATGTGAAATCGGGTACAGATACAAATGAGTTTACGGTAATACCGTCAGCAACAAGGTTTGTAAGCGGAGAGAAGTCAATAACTTTGAGAGCGTCGATCTCTGCTGCAAAACCGATTGCTGTAAAAACAGAAGCAATGGCATATCCGCCTACGATACCGAAGATGAAGGGGATAAGCTTGCCGTATTTTTTGCCGTAGGTTGAGCAAAGAACGGTGATAAGAAGTGTGCAAACGCCGCAAAGGACAGTGATAAGCGGTGAAGCAACAGCCACATCGTCAATAACCACACTACCTTTTGTAAGGTCACCGATCGCATTGCCTGCAAGAGAAAGACCGATGATTGCAACTGTCGGTCCGATAACAACTGCGGGCATCAGCTTGTTTATCCAGCCAACACCGACAAACTTAACGATAAGAGCGATGATAACATAAACAAGTCCTGCAAAGATTGCACCGATGATTAATCCGGCATAGCCCACCTGTACCGATACAGCTCCTGCAAATGCAGCCTGCATTGAGCCGATAAATGCGAAGGATGAGCCTAAAAATACAGGGCTCTTTTTAGCGGTGAAGAGTACATAAATAAGTGTACCTATACCTGCACCAAAGAGCGCTGCGGCAGGGCTCATTCCATTACCGATGATTACCGGTACAACGAGAGTAGCTGTCATAATAGCGAGCAGCTGCTGGATCGCAAATACGATAAGCTGACCGAATTTAGGCTTATCGCTTACATTGTAGATGAGTTTCATTACAAAACGCCTCCGTAAAAATATTTTTATGATAAAGACTGCATATGCAGTCAAATATCCGCAAAAAAGCTGATTTTTCAAAACGAAGAAAAATCAGCCGGTTAAAAATCTAAATTTAAGCCCAAAGCCTTTGCTTTGAACAATTGTATAATATTTGTTGCAGGGGTAAAATAAATAGAGTTCATT
>JAFPAK010000314.1 GCA_017390825.1 Clostridia bacterium | reverse complement strand
TTAGTTTTATCCAAACAACTCTCTGTATTGAACAGGGTAATATCCTGTGTGTTGTTTAAAACGTCTTATGAAATTCGGATAGTCGTTGAATCCGCATTCCGTGCATATCTGCAGCACGGTCATGTCTGTGTGCTCAAGCAGTTTTTTTGCATATTCAAAGCGCATATTGTTCAGATAAACTTTGAAGTTTATTCCTTTTTCTGCCTTGAATAGCCGTGAAAAATATGTGGGTGCAAGTGCAACCTCGTTGGCAACATCTTCAAGTTTAAGCTCATTTCTGAAATTGTTGAGAACATATAACTCCGCTTTGTTTATTGCGGAAAGTTCCCTGATTGGTTCGTCATCTGAAGTTTCCTTTTTAAGTTTTGCAATAATGGCGTTGAGCAACATTTCGGAAAAATCCTTATCATTTATATTGTTGCAGAGTTCGTTAAGCAAAACTTCAAAGCAAAGTTTGGTTTCTCCGCTTACTTTCAGAAACACCGGCGAGTTTTTTGTGAGGCTCTGCAGAAAAGTCTGATTGCAGATATCGCCCGAGAACATAACATTATAAAGTTCGGCATCCTTGATATCCACATAGTGAAAGTCAAGCGGAGTCAAGAAAAACAAATTGCCCGGTTCTATTTCATATTCGGTTCCGTCAACCGTATATGTACCGTTGCCCGAAACAATAAACTCCAGCTCATAAAAATCGTGAAAATGCGTTTCTATAAAAGTGTTTTCTTGCTTTTTGGTTGCACTGAGGTAGCCGTTTTCTATAAATCTGCTCTTTGTATATTTCTGCATAAGCCCACTTCCTTTTGCTCTATTTTAACTTGTCTGATAATAAAAATCAATACAAAGGCAAAAAAAGACAATGCAGGATTCTGACATGCAAAGTATAATAAAATCATAATCAATGGAACGTATTAGACAGGAGGTGTCAGTTATTAAATTTATTGGTATCGACATTGGCGGAACCAAATGCGCAGTGGTTTCGGGCAATGATGCGGGTGAAGTTATACAAAAGGAAAAAGTCCCAACAAAGGATTGCAAAAACACTATTGATAAGATAATCAAAATTGCAAAAACAATGGGCAAATGTGATGCTATAGGTATAAGTTGCGGAGGCCCGTTGGACTCTAAAAACGGAATAATAAAATCACCGCCTAATCTTCCCGGATGGGATAATATTAAAATAGTAGATGTGCTAAAAAACGAATTCAATGTTCCTGTCTTTTTAAGAAATGATGCAGATGCATGCAGTCTTGCAGAATGGAAATTCGGAGCAGGAAGAGGGACACAGAATATGATATTTCTTACTTTTGGCACGGGTCTTGGTGCGGGACTCATCTTGAATGGCAAACTGTACACCGGTGCTTGTGATATGGCAGGCGAAGTAGGTCATATAAGGCTTTCTGATTATGGACCGGTCGGTTACGGAAAAGCAGGTTCATTTGAAGGATTCTGTTCCGGCGGCGGTATAGCTCAAATAGGAAAAACCATTGCAAAAGAAAACCAACAAATGGGCCATCCTGTAAGTTTTTCGGGTGATGAAATAACAGCCAAATCTATCGCTGATATCGCTATATTAGGCGATGAAAGTGCATTGGAAGTATACAAGCAGTGTGCACATATGTTAGGTCGAGGTCTTTCAGTGCTGATTGATATACTCAACCCCGAAAAGATAATTCTTGGAAGCATATTTCAACGCAGCGAAGAATTATTACGAGCAGAAATGGAAAAGGTTATTGCAAAAGAAACTCTTCCTCAATCGCGCAATGTTTGCAAAATAGTTCCTGCAGAGCTTGGTGAATCACTTGGAGATGTTGCTGCTTTGTGTGTAGCGGTTTGCGGAATAAAAGGAGAAATATGAATGGAAAAGCTAATGGTACGCTATCCTGCTCTTAAGTCCTGCGAGAGTAAAATTAAAAATACTCTTGAACTTATGATAAAAACATACGAACAAGGCGGAAAGATACTTATATGCGGCAACGGGGGCAGTGCGGCAGATTGTGAACATATTGTAGGCGAACTCATGAAAGGTTTTCATTTGAAGCGACCTGTTTCCGATGAACGCATACCGGAAGAACTCCGCAAAGGTTTGCAAGGAGCTTTACCGGCAATATCTTTACCAAGCCAGATATCCGTGCTCTCCGCTTATGTTAATGATGCAGATCCTGAGATGATGTATGCACAGCTTGTATATGGATACGCATGCAAAAATGATCTTGTTATAGGTATTTCAACTTCAGGGAATTCTGCAAATATAATCAATGCCCTGACCGTTGCAAAATCACTTGGCGTAAAGACCGTTGCTTTGACAGGTGAAAAGCCAAGCAAATTGATGGAGCTGTGCGATGTTACAATAAATGTTCCGAGCTGCGAAACTTATGAAGTGCAGGAATATCACTTGCCTGTTTATCACTATCTGTGTGCATCTCTTGAAAAACATTTTTTCTCAAAATAAAAATAAATTCATAAAAAGGAGATTGAAAGATGAAGAAAAAGTTCCACCTCATTGCAAACGCTCACCTTGACCCCGTCTGGCAATGGCGTGTCCCTGAAGGACTGTCGCTTGTTAAATCCACTTTTCGCTCCGCACTTGACAGAATGAACGAATTTCCCGATTACACATTCACAAGTGCATGTGCAAGCTACTATAAATGGATAAAACTCAACGAGCCTGAAATGTTCGAAGAAATAAAGCAAAGAGTAAAAGAAGGCAGATGGGCAATTGTTGGCGGTATGTGGGTGCAACCCGATTGCAACATTCCGTCGGGTGAGGCATTCTGCCGTCACATGCTCTATTCACAAAAGTTTTTCAAAGAGAATTTCGGATTCATCGTAAAAACGGGATACAATGTTGACTCATTCGGACATAACGGTATGTTGCCTCAGCTGCTGAAAAAATCAGGAATAGACAATTACATTTATCAGCGACCTGACAACCGTACAGAAAAACCTAATCTTCCGTTTGATGATCTGCATTATTGGCAAAGCCCTGACGGAAGTGTTATCAATGCTTTCCGTGTTCCTGACGGATACGGCGGAGATGTTCACGAGCAGCGCCTTGTTGACCACTATTACAACAAAAATCAGCCGATGATGGTGCTTTTCGGTGTCGGTAATCACGGTGGCGGACCTTCAAAGGAGCACCTTAAAAACGCTGAAAAGCTTATCTGTAACGGTGATTTCAAATATTCCACCCCCGATACTTATTTTGAAGAAGCACAGGGCACTGAAATGCCGCTTGTAAACGAGGATTTGCAGCACCACGCAAGCGGTTGCTACAGCGCAAACAGCAGAATTAAAAACATCAACCGCAGGGCAGAAACAGAGCTTGTAACGGCTGAAAAACTGGATGTTCTTGCTAATATAATGACGGGTTCTGCTTTGCATAACAAGCAGATTGAAGCCGCATGGGAACGGGTTATGTTCAATCAGTTCCACGATATCCTTGCTGGCTGTTCAGTAAAAGAAGCATATTTTGATGCAGAAAATTCTTACGGTTACGCTCGTGAAACAGCTCTTGATGTAAACACCTTTGCTGCACAGCGTATAACTTGGAGAATCAAGACTACCGATTTTCTTGACGCTGACGATTCTGAAATGAGAGGCAGAATGTGGTATAAAGAGGGCGAAGGCTCACCAATGGTTGTGTTTAACCCTCATTCTTTTGCTGTTAAATCTATTGCGCAGTTCGGTTCGCAGTACATTTCAAAGGTTCTTGATTCAAAGGGTAATGAAGTCCCGTTCCAGCTTGTGCGTGCTTCATATACCGACGGTGAGCATCTTTACAAGTGCATTTTTGAAGCAGATGTTCCTGCTTACGGTTACGCTGTATATTATCTTTATCACAAAGAAAACAACGATGAAAAATCCTTCGAGTCACATCTTACTGCAACAGAAAACAGCCTTGAAAACAGTAAGGTCAGATTTGTTTTTGATAAAGAAACAGGTGCAGTTTCTTCTTGTATATTAAAAGAAAGCAACACCGAATTTGCCGAAGGTCTGCTTGGCAGAGCAGTTGTTTGCGACGATTTTGCCAACGATACATGGGGACACAGAGTTTTTGATTATAATATTGATATAGGTCAGTTTGGCGAAGGTACTCTTGAGATTGTTGAAAACGGTCCTGTCAGGGTAACCGTCAAATCCGTTGTAAAATACGGCAATTCCGTACTGACAAGATACTACTCGCTTTATGACGATAGCGATAAGCTTACAGTCAGAACAGTTCTTGAGCTTGATGAGCAGTATAAATCCGTCAAGCTTTCGTTCAAAGCGGATGTAAACAATTCAACCGTCACATATTCCATGCCTTATGGCTTTATTGAAAAGGATGCAAACGGTCAGGAAGAGCCTTCACACGCATGGTGCGATATATGCGATGAAACTGGTAAGGGTCTCGGACTTCTGAACACAGGCAAATACAGTTTCTGTTCAATCGGTAATGATCTGCGTATGATGATTGCACGAAGCTGTGCATACCTTGACCACTTCGGTCAGCATATGCGTGACGGTGAAATGGAATTTCTTGATAAGGGCGAGCAGGAATTTACCTATGAAATC
The DNA here is from genome assembly GCA_017390825.1 of Clostridia bacterium. The sequence goes on along the minus strand of JAFPAK010000314.1, from coordinate 480 downwards.
GTTCCTCATATTCAGAAGGTCAATTCCGAACTATTCAAAGCATCGGAAGTTCTTAACAATCCGCTTCAGACACATCAGGAAACACACCACGGCGGAAATCTACCTCAGATTTATTCTGCACTTGACGTTGATAAAGAAAATATTGTTGTCACTTCAATCAAGTCTGCAGAAAACGGCAACGGTATCATCATGCGTATTGTTGAAACAAACGGCACCGCAACCGATGCTACGGTTGATTTCACCGCTCTTAACACAAAATTCTCAATGAGCTGGAAACCGCAGGAAATCAAAACTGTCAGAATTATGCCTGACGGAAAAGTTACCGAATGTATGATAACCGAATAAAAGCAAACAAGCCCACTGACAATGAGTCAACGGGCTTGTTTGCTTTTATTTTGATTTTTATTTGTTACAGCATAATTACAACAGAATCAGCTGAGAACCGTCTTTTGCAACATAATTCTTTTGAACACCGAGTTC
>JAFPAK010000313.1 GCA_017390825.1 Clostridia bacterium | reverse complement strand
GCGACACAGTTGTGCGTAACTACTTCTTGCAAACGGTGTACCTATGAAAATGATTCAGGACTGGCTGGGTCATAGCGACATGGGAACCACCGCTAACATCTACAGCCACATTGATAGCGAAAGTAAAAAAGCAAGTGCGATGGCGATAGGAACTGCCTTGGGATAAAATCACGGCAAAGCCGTGCATGTAATCCGTCGCAAGACGGAATGTAATCAACACGAAGTGTTGTATGTCATCAAGCTGCAGAAGAATACACCTGCGGTGATGACATACGCCTTCGGCGATTACATACACGCTAACGCGTGATTACATACCAAGCTTGCAGCTTGGATAAAAAAATCCAAGTCTTACGACTTGGATTTTTTGGCGGAGACGGCGAGATTCGAACTCGCGGGGGATTGCTCCCTAACTGATTTCGAGTCAGCCCCGTTATGACCACTTCGATACGTCTCCGTATTTAAATACCAATATAGTTTAACACAAAACACTCTGTGTGTCAACTGAAAAATGCGGTTTGTGGTTTGTTGTTTATTTGTGATGTATGACAAGCTTAAAGATATGAAACGGTTTTATCAATTATAATAAACTTATATTTCACTTTTATCTGCTCGGCGCGTCGGTCCTTAAATTGTACTGCCATTTCAGCACGGCAACGGTGAGGATTATTGCATAGCCTAAAAAGCTTAAAATATCGGGGATCTGATCAAGGAACAAAAAGCCCAGAACTGCAGCGATCACTACCTGCGTGTAGTCGAAAACCGATATTTCTTTTGCAGGTGCATTTTTATATGCAGCGGTAATACAGAATTGTCCGCCTGCGGCGCTGACACCTGCCATTATTAGCGAAAGTGTCTGTTCTATACTCATGGGTGAGAAATTCAATATTAAATTCGGCAGCAGCACTATACTCGAAAAAGCCGAGAAAAATAGCACTATAACAGGGCCCTCAACACCGTTCTTGGTCATTTTGCGAACAAATGTATATGCAAGACCTGCACACATACCGCCGACAGTCCCTGCAATAGCCGGAATTATCTCCATACTGAATGTGGGCTTGATAACAAACAACGCCCCGATAAACGCAACGATAACATACATCCATTCTCTTTTGGATGCGATCTCATGCAGTATAAATATTGAAAATATGACCGCAAAGAACGGCGAAAGCTTGTTTAACAGCGAAGCATCAGATATGTTAAGACGGTCGATAGCATAAAAATTGCAGATGATACCGAAAAGTCCGAAAGACGAGCGAAGAACAAGATCAGTTATATTGCCCTTTGCAGACTTTAAACAGCCGTTGTTTTTCATCACCACAAAAAGTGCGGCAATTGCAGCAACTGCATTTCTGAAAAAAGCTTTCTGCATTGTCGGCACATCACCGCCGAGCTTTACAAACAAATTCATCAGCGCAAAGAAAAACGCCGCCCCAAGTATAAATAAAATGCCTTTTTTCTTATCCTTCACCTTTAAAACACCTCTATTTTTGATATTGTATCACATTTCAGCCAAAAAATAAAGACAATCTAAATTTTGGCTTGATTTTACGAATATATAGTATTATAATGACCGCAGATAAATCATATTTTTTATTTATCTAGGCATTATTATGAAAAAAATTAATGCCTTGCAGTTTGGATGACGGTGCATATATCACACTTAGTAACGCTACACAGCTTGATTCCGACATTTGGCATGATTCTATTCGTGCAAAATTATAAATATCACTTGATTATCTTCGGCAAATGGAGTAAAATTAAATTATCATCAAAAAAGGAGATATTATTATGGATGAAAAAGT
>JAFPAK010000312.1 GCA_017390825.1 Clostridia bacterium | reverse complement strand
GCTTCAGATGCAAGTTCAACTATTGTAAATACTTTATCGGGAGTGCCGAGCTATGATGTTATAATCGACTCGAAACATATTGCAACAGTTGATGAAGGGTACACCTTCGTGTTGCCTGATTTTGCAGATGAAGATGCTGTTTTATATACCGATGGTACGAATTTTTATGATTCGGGTGAAACAATAATCGTAAATAGCGATATTGCCTTAAAAACCGCCAAACTTTCGGTGTCGATGAAGCCGGGAGCATCAATAAGACTTGATGAAAACGCAGGTCTGCGTTTTTATACTGATGTTGATAGTTCTTTGCTTTCTGAATTGAAGAAAAAGGGCGCTAAGCTAGAGTTCGGCACAATAATAACCGCTTGCGAATTAGTGAAGGATTGCGATATTACACTTGATACAGAGAATGTTGCAATAATTCCTTATGAGGCAGAGCTAGCAAGCATAAACGAGGACGGCTTTGTCGGTTCGGTTGTGAATTTCAAGCAAGATAATATTAAAAAGGAATATGTTGCAAGAGGTTATGTTAAGGTAACAAAAGACGGAGTAACCAAAACATACTATGCAAATAATCCGGAATCAACCGTGCGTTCTGTTTTTCTTGTATCAAACCTTCTTAAAGAGGATATTACACTTTACAACCTACTACCTGACGATGCAAAAAGTAAGGTTTCGTTGTGGGCGTCAGAATAATAATTGTAATTTAAGTCTTGAGTTACCCAAAACAAGGTCGCTCAAGGCTTATTTTTATGATATTTGTGGCAATTTTATAAAATACAAAAATAATGGCTAAAAACTATACTAAAATGATATGTTATAATATGAGGCGAAATTAATGGAAAATAGATTTATATATGTCGATAATGCGGCAACAATCGAAGCGCTTGACATATAATTGTATTTGTGGTATTATATGAATACATTGAATACAGGAGGTACATAAATGCCCAAGATCAACGAGCATACTAATTTATTGGAGATGGAGCTATATGGATTTTCACTGCAAAATCCTGATGAGCCTAATTTATTCAGAGAAATTTATCCTTATGATAATGTACCGGTAATTCCGTTCAACCACCGCAGAGTGCCGGAGAATATGCCGAATAATATATGGATAACAGATACAAGCTTCCGTGACGGACAGCAGTCTATCAAGCCTTATACCGTCCAGCAGATGGTAACGCTGTATAAGCTTATGAACCGCCTTTCGGGTCCTAAGGGAATTATAAGACAAACTGAATTCTTTGTTTACAGCGAAAAAGACAGAGAAGCGCTTGAAGCGTGTCGTGATCTTGGATATGAATTTCCCGAAATAACTACCTGGATAAGAGCTCGCAAAGAGGATTATGAGCTTGTAAAAAATGTCGGCGTGCGTGAAACGGGCGTTTTGATGAGCTGCTCCGACTATCATATCTATAAAAAGCTTAAGATGGACAGAAAAAAGGCTATCGAGCACTATAAGTCGATAATCTATGATATTATTGAAAACGGTATCGTGCCAAGATGTCATCTTGAGGATATCACAAGAGCGGATATGTACGGTTTTGTTATCCCATTTGCAAGAGAGATAAAGAAGATTTCAGAGCAATCGGGTATGCCTATCAAGATCCGTGCGTGCGATACGATGGGTTTTGGTATACCTTACAGCGGTGTTGCGCTCCCGAGAAGTGTTCCGGGTATTGCATATGCGCTTAATCACCACGGCGGAATACCGTCCGAACAACTTGAATGGCACGGACACAACGATTTTTATAAAGGTGTTTCAAATGCATCTGCTGCTTGGCTTTACGGTATTTCAAGTGTAAACTGCTCGTTGCTGGGCATCGGTGAACGCACCGGCAACATTCCGCTTGAAGCAATGGTGTTTGAATACGGTGCATACCGTGGCACTTTTGACGGTATGGATACAAGAGTTATCACCGAAATAGCAGACTTTTACCGCAACGAGATACATTATCCCATTCCCGATAATATGCCTTTTGTGGGTAAGCGCTTTAATACCACCAAAGCAGGCATTCACGCAGACGGTTTAAGCAAGGACGAGGAGATATACAATATTTTTGATACCGAAAGCTTCTCGGTGCGCCGCCTAAAGTAATTGTGGATAATAATTCCGGTGTTGCAGGGATTGCATATTGGATTAATTCAACCTATCGCTTAAGCAAGGAAGCGCAGATAGATAAGCGTGACCCAATGGTGCTTAAAATCAAGGAATATATCGACGAACAATATAAAAACGGCAGAACTGCCGAGATTTCCGATGAGGAATTGGCAGAGCTTGTTGAACGTTACTCGCCGGACGATATAATAAAATAAATAACGGAGAATACAATGAAAACTGCACTTGCAAAACAGATATATGATGATCTCGAATCAAAAATCCTCGGCAATTCATATACATCTGATGACATTTTTACCGAGGTAAAAATAGCACAGCTTTATAAAGTTAGCCGTACTCCTGCAAGGGAGGCGCTTGAACTGCTTTTAGCAAATGACCTGCTTTTACACGATGATGAAAGCGAGCATCTTATAGCACGCAATTTTTCAAATAAGGATTATATTGATATATTTGATCTGCGTATAAAGATGGAGGGAATGATAGCACGACTTTGTACGCAGAATGCCACCGAAAAGATATGCGAGAGTCTGACCGAGAATATCATTTTGCAAAGTTTTTATCTTGAAAAGCAGAATTTTGAGCGGATTTGTGAGCTGGATAATCAGTTTCATGGAATCATCTGCGAAAACTGTAATAACTGGATATTACAGAAGATTAACCGTGATTTCCACCGCTACACAAAGAGCATCAAGAAAAAGTCCTTCAGGTACGAGGGAAGACCAAAAGAGTCGGTAGCAGAGCATAAACGCATTTGTGATGCAATATGCTCCGGGAATGCGGAACATGCAGAAGAATTAGCCTAATTCCATGTTGTGCAAGTTAAAAGGAATTTGTTGGAGCATGGATATTGCAAATAGTAAAAACACAGTAAAGCTTTGCTTTACTGTGTTTTTTTAATTTGATGTTGTTTTCTGTATTCCTTCGGAGAAATTCCGAACTGCTTTTTAAAGGCTCTGTAAAATGTAGAATATGTATCAAATCCGCAAAATGAAGCCACCTCATTAAGCGACATAAAATTATCTCTTACACGGTACTTTGATTCTGCAAGTCGGCGTGATTCGATCCATTCATGAAAGGTAACGCCGCAGACCCGCTTTACAGTGTCTGTGATGCATCTAGGTGATATAAATGTGTTCTCTGCAACGGATTTTATTGTTATTTTTTCGAACAGATGCGTATCGACATACTGTACTATTTTTGTAAAGTTATTGTTTTCATTTATATCTCCGTTTGTATTGCCGCTTTCAAAGATATAATTTATTTCACATATCAGGTCAAGTACTGCGCCAAAGACAAATGCGCGGCTCCTGCGCTTTTTTAATACACCGATCAATCTTTTGATGCATGTATTATAATCCTGTGTGCAGTTTTTAATATTAAATATTTTCAGCCGTTTTTTATTGTAAAACGGTCTTAATATATCAAATTCCTTGTCAACGGTGTGAAAAGGTTTTCCGGCAAACCGTATCTCAACAAATTCCGAAAAAGTATCGGTGTAATTGATTGTAAAATTCTCACGCTTGTCTGCAAGGAATGTATCACCCGGTTTCATAATATATAACTTGTCAAGATATTCAAGCTGTATTTTTCCCGAAAGCAGTATTACAATATAGTATTCACTCTGACAGCGCACATCCTGCCGCCCTTTGACTATGTCATTGTAATATAGAATATGCAGATCACTTTGATAAAAGTGTAATCTGTCGTCTGCCATAGACACCGCCCCCACTTTCCTTCGCTATTATAGCATATGTTTGCCTAAAATGCAATAAATATCCGCTTAAATTGCAATTGAAGTAAGAAGTTTGTTGTTGCTATAATAAACTCAAAAAAAGAATTAGGAGTGTTTTTATGAAAAAAGTCATATGCTGTATTTTGACGATAATTTTGATTATTTCATGCGTTTTTGTCGGATGTGCAATAAGCGGTAGCGCTGATGAAAGCTGGAAGGTCATGTTTGACTGGGAGTCAGAGGGAGACCACGGCACCGTGCCAGCTACTGCCGAAACTACAGGTAAAACACTTTCAACAAGTGTTACTGTGCGTGAATTGTCACAGTACGGTACAGACTCGAACTATAATCTGATATCGGGTAGTACAAAAGCAATTTGGTTTTATAACCAGCTTATGACTGATTATAATCCTGCTGATGACACGCCTGCATCGGTATCTCTCAATACAACTGTTTTGCAGGATGCAACCGATTTAAGAGCATATCTGCATATCAAGCCTAAGACTTATACTACCGAGAATTTCTATTTTGGTGCGATTATTGATGGTATTACTTATTATGAAAAGCTTGATAAGACTTCGTATAATTCGGCCGCATATTATAGCTTTACAGGCAAGACTCTTACCAAGGTAGGGGGCAGCGGTACCATCACTGTTACATCGGCCGACATTCCTAACTTCAGCGCATTGGTCTGCTGGGTAGAAACAGCGGGCTATTCAGCGTTGCTTGTGGATAATGTAGAGTACACTACCGATGAAATTGTGGGAACTACCGGAACCACAACCGAAACCACAACCGCATCGGATGATGCATCGGGAAACATCGTTCTTACTATGGACTCAGGCTCAAGACCTGCAAAAAGCGGCGTTGTAGGTCGTTCAGATGCAGTAAGCTATATTAATCTTTCTGATGGCGAATACAATTATGTTTTGCAATATAACCGTGTGCCGTCCAGTGGCTCAATACAGGACCAGGTAGCATATTTTGCTCTTCCGAGTGACGCTTATTCAAGGGGCACACCTACAAAGGTTACATTTGATGTAAAGACAGATACCGGTCTTTTATCATTAAAAAGCTTTAAGGTATTTGCAGGTAGCAGCGATACATCTGCAATTAAATCTGCTTATGAAGCCAGTACACTTACTGTTAATTATTCCTCATTCGGTTCTTCCTGGTCTACCAAGGAGATCACCGTAACAGAGAGTATGATAACCAACAACTATCTGTATTTCGGCTTTGTAAATCAATATGCATCTTCATATCTTCCAAATTATCTTTATATCGACAACATAACCGTTTATTATGCAGAAGGCTCAATGAGCGGCGAGAAAAATATTCAGTATTACAGAGATAATATGGAGCTTGAATGGTCTGAAGAGTTCAACGGTGAATCTTTGGATGAGACAGTATGGAACTATCAGCCGGAAACAAAGCACCGGAATGAGCAGGAAAGCGCATATAAAAATGATAATGTCACACTCCAAAATGGTAATCTTATTATAACTGCTAAAAAGGGCGATGTTGTGTGTGGATGCGATATGACCGAGGAGGAGCATCTTGAAAAGTATTCACACAGCAAGACTTATGGGTATTCTGCCGGAGGTATCGATACTCAGAATAAAAAGCTGTTCAGCAAGGGACTTATTGAAACTAGCGTTAAGTGTCCAACAGGTTCAGGTACTTGGTGTTCCGTATGGATGTGCGGTGTTGATCCTGATGACGGGCTTCCACATTGGCCTTGGACAGGAGAGATAGATATTATTGAGTATCTCGGAAAATCAAATACGGAGGAATTTTCATCGCTTCACTATTATCCTGTTTCGGCAGGCGGCTATGAGTCAGGCTATGATGCAAGCAAAAAGATGGTAGCAGGCGGTTTGCGTTATCAGTTGCCGCAAGGAAACTTCAACGACGGTTTCCACACGGTAGGTATGATGTGGACTGAAACCTCTATTGATTTCTATGTAGACGATGTGGTTGTTAATAAGATAGATATTTCGGGAGAAAACTTCTATGCTTTCCGTGATTATGAATTCTATTTTATGGTTACATTCCCGTTAGGCGGAACTTCAGCAGGTTCTATTGACAATACCGTATTGCCACAGAATTTCGAGGTCGATTATATCCGATCATATCAGCCATATGATGCAAATGCAGAACAGGTCACATCTGACAGCGTTACCTTAACTGCAAGAGAGGGATATCAGTACAGTATTGACGGTAAGACCTGGCAGCTTAGTAATGTGTTTACAGGATTACAAGAGAATACTGAGTATACTTTTTATCAACGAATGAGTGCTACTGAGGTGTTCAGCGGTGCTACTAATATAAGTGATGTCGTTACAGTAAAAACCTTGTCTGAAAGCGGTTATTCCGTAACTATTGACGGGGAAGTCGCAGGCGCTGTTGCAAGCGGTGAAGAATTCACACTTCCCACATCATCAAATTCACATGCAGTAGCATATACCGACGGCGAAAGGTATTACGCTATCGGCGAAAAGCTCACAGTAACTGAGGATATGAGACTTACCACGGTAACGCTTGATATATCAATGAAATCCGGTGCATCGATCCGACTCGATCTGTACGGTGGAATCCGATTTTATACCGATGTTGATATAGATAGGGTAATTGCACTAGAGGCTGCCGGTATAACTGTTGAGCAAGGAACTCTTATTATTGCTAAAGATTTAACCGAAACAACTGATATCACACATAGCACTGACTCTGTGTCAGATGTAAAGTATGAAGCTGAACTCGGTACTTTTAATGAAGATGGCTTTGTAGGTTCGATTGTCGGCATAAAAGAGCAAAACCACACCAGAGAGTATTTAGGTCGGGGATATGTAAATGTTACTGTAAACGGAATTACTACTACAGTGTATGCTGACAGCAGCGATACAACTGTACGCTCTATCGCACAGGTTGCAAGCTTTTTCCGTGCAGATACAGCTAAATACAATGCTTTATCTGATACAGCAAAGGCGATGGTGTCGGTATGGGCAGATAAATACGAAGGCTAATATTTTATAATACAGTCCAAGTGCCCAAATTTTAAGGGTTCTTGGACTGTTTTTATATGCTAATTGTAACTTTTTTAATAAATTCTGAAATAATGGTTGAAAACTATACTAAAATGGTATATTATAATATATACAAAAATATTATTTATGAGGCGAAGATTAATGGAACATAGATTTGTATATGTTGACAATGCGGCAACTACCAAAATCTCCGAGCCTGTCAAGGCGGCTATTGTAGATGCGCTTGATAATTACGGTAATCCCTCCAGCCTTTACGAATTAGGCGGAAAGGCAAAGATGGCAGTAGATACTGCTCGTGAGCAGTGTGCTAAAGCTATTGGTGCGGACTTTTCCGAGGTGTATTTTACATCTTGTGGCTCCGAATCGGATAACTGGGCTATAAAAGGCGCAGCTGCAAGAATGATAAAGAAAGGCAAGAAGCATATCATTTCAAGTGTGTTTGAGCATCATGCGGTTTTGCATACACTTGATGCTTTGAAAAAGCAGGGCTTTGAAGTAACACTTTTGCCGGTTCACGAAGACGGACTTGTCCGTGTTGAAGAACTGAAGGATGCTATCCGTGATGATACCGGACTTGTAACTATTATGTATGCTAATAACGAGATAGGCACCATTCAACCTATTGAGGAAATAGCGAAGGTTTGTAAGGAGCAAAAAATATTATTCCATGTTGATGCCGTTCAGGCAATGGGAAATGTACCGATAGATGTTCACACACTAGGCATTGACCTTATGTCAGTTTCGGGTCATAAGATACATGCACAAAAGGGCATCGGGTTGCTTTATATACGCAGAGGGGTTGCCATTGATAATCTTATCGACGGTGGTGCTCAGGAACGCACAAAGCGTGCAGGCACTGAAAATGTACCGTCTATTGTCGGTTTTGGTAAGGCAATGGAATTGGCAGCGGTTGATATCGAAAAGCGTGCTGAATATGTAAAAACCTTGCGAGACCGCTTTATTGAAGGAGTAAGTAAGATATATCGTTCACGAGTCAACGGTGATTTGACTCACCGCCTTCCCGGCAATGCTAATGTATGCTTTGAGGGCATTGAGGGTGAGAGCTTGTTGTTGATGCTTGATATGCAGGGAATTAGTGCTTCAAGCGGTTCTGCCTGCACCTCAGGCTCGCTTGATCCCAGCCATGTACTTCTTGCTATCGGACTTCCTCATGAGATAGCTCATGGCTCATTGCGTGTAACATTCAACGAGGAAAATACAGTTGAGGATGTTGATTATATCCTTGAAAAGCTTCCTCCGATAATTGCACGTCTGCGTCAGATGTCACCGCTTTGGGAAAAAATCGAAAAATCAGAAAGGGTTATATAATATGTATACAGAAAAAGTAATGGATCATTTTACAAATCCACGCAATGTTGGCGAAATTGCGGATGCTAACGGTATCGGCGAGGTGGGCAATGCCAAATGCGGAGATATTATGAAAATGTATATCAAGGTTGAAAACGACATTATAGTTGATGTTAAGTTTAAGACCTATGGTTGCGGCTCTGCTATTGCAACATCATCTATTGCAACCGAAATGATAAAGGGTCGCACTATTGAGGAGGCGCTCACACTTTCGAACAAGGCAGTTGTTGAGGCTCTCGGCGGACTGCCGGCACATAAGATACATTGCTCGGTGCTTGCAGAACAGTCCATCAAAGCAGCTATTGCTGATTATTACACACGCAAGGGAATTGATCCTGACCCGATAGTAGGCAAGATACCGGAATGTGAAGAAGGTCACTGTCATATCTGATTAGGAGAAAGCTATGAAACAAATCGTAAAAACCAAAGGCGTTTGCGCAAGAGAGATCATAATAGATGTTGAAGACGATATCGTAAAAAGCGTAATCTTTTCCGGTGGTTGCATGGGTAACACGCAAGGTATATCAAAGCTTGTTGAGGGTATGCATAAGGATGAGGTAATAAAGCGTCTTTCAGGTATCGAGTGCGGATTTAAGGGTACATCATGTCCCGATCAATTGGCAAAAGCACTTAAAGAAATGGATTGAGGTGCAACTATGGAAAAAATAGCGAGCTTCACCGTTGATCATACAAAGCTTGATACCGGACTTTATATTTCTCGTATCGACGGTGATATCGTAACATACGATATCCGTATGAAAAAACCTAATTCAGAGCCGGTGCTGGAAAATGGGGCTATTCACACCATCGAGCATCTTGCGGCTACTTATCTTCGCAACAGCGAGTTTAAAGATAGTATCATTTATTTCGGGCCAATGGGATGCAGAACGGGATGTTATCTGCTTACAAAGGGTATGAGAGATGAAGATGTACTCACACTTTTGAAGAAGACATTTCGTTTTATAGCAGATTATGAGGGGGATATCCCCGGCGCTTCTGCTATCGAATGCGGCAATTGGCTTGACCACGATTTGATCGGTGCAAAGCGTGAAGCTGAAAAAATGGTTACAGTTCTGAATTCAAAAACTGTTGAAAATATGAAATATTAAGCAATTGTATTGTGTTGTAGCACAGATTTATAAAAAACTATGAAGTAATTTTGTGCAATTCGCTGAAATCAATTTGAAAAGGTTGCAATTTTGTAATAATTCGATATAATTAAAGAGTAGATTGTTACAAAGTTGTAACCTTTAGTTACAAATAAGTAAGATTTCAAAGGGTTGTATTTATGAAGTTACAAGAAAAGTTCAAATCTTTCACAACTAAATATTACAATGCTTTTTCAACATTTGCAAAGGCAATGCGTGAGATTACCGTAAAATCGCTCAAGGCTGCTGCTAAGTACGGCAAGCTGGGCGGTATAAAGGATTTTTCTCACCGTTTTTTAATGGCTGCTTGCGATAAGAGCAATATCGTCAGCAAAGCGATCACATCTGCGGCTCCTGTTGCAGGTATTATTGCTTTGGCTGTGCTTGTATCATCTTTCGATACAGTTACCTATGCTGAACAGATCAGCACAGCAGATTTTAATGCTCCTACAAAGTATATTGAGGCTATCTATCAGCCCACAACCAAGCTTGCTAATTACGAAACCGTATGTGCTGTATATGCAGACGGTAAATTCCTATGTTCTGCCGAAAGTGAAGAGGCATACGAAGAAGCAAAAGCAGCGGTTCTTGGTGAGATTTCAAGCAGCAATAATACAAAATCTGCTGAGTTTATAACTGAGCTCACAACCGAAATCATCGAAAATCCTGTTGGTGAGATTGTTGATGATGAAACACTTGAAAATATGCTTGCAGGTCTTGATATCAAGGCAACAAGTGTTAAAGTAACCGAAAAGAGTATTGATTATAATATTGAGTATGTTTACGACTCAACTCTTTCAAATGATTACCGCAAGGTCATATCATACGGAGAAGAAGGCCTTTCACGCACTACTGTTACAACTTACTATGTAAACGGCAATGCAGTCGATGTAAAGACTGTCACCGAAACTGTAAAGGAACCGGTAACGCAGACGGTGAAGATCGGTACTAAAAAGGCAACAAAGAGCGTTTCTATTTCATTTGTATGGCCGGTAAAGCGTGTAGAACGCAGCTATGTAAATGATACATGGGGTGCAGGAAGAAATCATAAGGGCGTTGATATTTGCGCTCCCTGCGGCACTCCGATATATGCAGTTGCAGCTGGTACTGTTGTCGGTATTAACAATGCAGGCAGCGGTTACGGTCTTAACCTTACTCTTGACCTTGGAAACGGCATCAAGGTTATGTATGCACATTGCAATTCGATTGATGTATCTTACGGTCAGACAGTATCGGCTGGCGAGCAGATAGCAACGGTCGGCAATACAGGCTGGTCAACAGGAAATCATCTCCACTTTGAGGTTATTGCGAACGGTACTAAAGTCGACCCCCAACCATATCTTGGCTATTAATAAAAAGTTTATATTAAACCTTGTTCATTATGAACAAGGTTTTTTGCTATATAATAATTATATTGACATAAAATAACTTTTATAGTATAAAGAAAAGAGGTATTGTTATGAGGAAATTATTAACACTGGCTTTAAGTATTTTGATGGTACTTACTTTAATTCCGGTAGCGGGCATTTCTGCTTTTGCCGAGGATACAAACTTTATTTATGAAGATTACGGTGAATTCATAGCTATCGCTGGTTATAACGGAACTGTTCCGGAAAATCTTGTTATCCCGTCTGAAATCAACGGTCTTCCGGTAGAGGAAATAGAATATGACGCTTTTTATGAGTGTGATGAGCTTAAATCGGTCGTTATTCCTGATAGTGTAACATATATAGGAGCATACGCATTTTCAATGTGTACTAACCTCACCGGTGTTACATTTTCAAAAAATCTTCAAATTATTGAAGATAGCGCTTTTTTACGGCTCGGATCTTACAAGTATTACTGTGCCGGATAGTGTTTATTCCCTGGGTGATATGGTGTTTGCTGATTGTGCTGATTTAAGCAAGATTAAGTTACCTGCAGGCCTTGATTATATCGGTGAGGATATTTTATTCGGCACTGCGTATTACAACAACAAGGCAAATTGGGAAAATAATGCTTTGTATGTTGATAATTATCTTATTTCTACGGGTCACTATTATTTTGATGATGAAATCTTTGATTATGTTTACGACTGGC
>JAFPAK010000311.1 GCA_017390825.1 Clostridia bacterium | reverse complement strand
GTGCAATAACAGCTAAGGTTAAAACTAACATTAATAAAATTGAAACTAATTTTCTACTCATGGAAAATCCTCCTTTTTTTACATTATATCACCACTAGAAGTAATTGTCAAATTATTTTGATAAAATTAATAAAAAGTCGGTCCGATCTATAAGACCGAACCGACAAATCATTAAATTTAACACTATTTAAGATAGTATTTAAGTAACGCAGAAAGCAGCTCATCACGGTCAATTTTGCGAATGAGATTTCTTGCATTTTTATGAGTTGTGATATATGTGGGATCCTCTGAAAGAATATAGCCGACAAGCTGATTAATAGGATTGTAACCGTTTTCAACCAGAGCTTCATACACCTGAGTTATAACACTCCGCATTTGAATATCGCTTTCATCTCCCAAAGAAAATGTCATAGTTTTATCCTGCATAATATCAGCACATCCTTTCATTAAAATATATGGTTAGTATAACACATATATTCGCTAAAGTAAATATATTTTGTGTTAATTTTCACTTAATAATTTATAATTTCCTAAAATATTGAGTACAGGCAACTCTTCACACATTCCGCACAGCACCGATACGGTAGCTTCATCACAAAGCGATCCGGTAAAATCCATTGAAAATACATATTGGAACGGTGAATGACGATCCGGTCGCGACTCTATTTTAGTCATATTCATACCGTATGCAGCAAGTTTTGAAAGAGTTTTATAAAGTGAACCGGGGGTATGAGGAATACAGAACGAAATACTGATGCAGTTACTATCGTCCGAAAAAGCCATATTTTTTGCAATTGCAACGAATTTAGTTGTATTGTTATCAGATGTCTGGATAGCTCTGGCGAGGATTTGCAAGCCGTAAAGTTCAGCAGTTGCTTCGGACGCAATAGCCGCAACTGTTATATCATCACCATCGGCGACTTGCTTTGCAGCAATAGCGGTATTGGCAGCAGATTTCTGTGCATATCCGTGTTCCTTGATAAAATCAGAGCATTGATTAAGCGCCTGCTCATGTGAAATAACTGTTTTAACGGTTTTGATATCAGCACCTTTGTTTGCAACAAGGCAATGACATACCGGCAGGTTATACGCACAGTTGATGTGCAGATCGTGTTTTATAAGAAGATCACTGTTTTCAACGACAGAGCCTGCATACGAATTTTCGATTGGGATGATACCGCCTTCAATTTCACCGGATGATACAGCATTGAATACATCCTCAAATGTGGGATAATACTTTATTTCGGCATTGGGATACATCCTTTGCGCTGCCATTTGCGAGTATGAGCCTGCCGTTCCCTGACATCCGACACATTCAGGTTCAAATATAGCATTCTTTGCGGATGTAATTTCCTTTCTAAGCGGTGCATTTGCAGATACCAACGGATACTGCGCCGCTCTGCTAATGTCCATAATCGTTGAAAATAACAGCTTTGCCGCGCTTGCCTTATCACCTGATTTTGCAGCGATATTATCCAATATTTCCTGCTCTCTTTGTACGTTGAGCACCGGCATATTATTAGCGGTTTTATACTCAGCAACTCCTCTTGAACACTCCATACGCTTTAAAAAAAGAGAAAGCAGCTGCTCATCTATTTCATCAATATTTTTTCTTATCTCTGAAAGATCCATTTTTTGCTCCTTATAATTTATTTTCACACAGCATTATATCACAAAGTGCTACTGCAAATGCTGATTCAACACATACGACTGCTCTGGGTACAACGCAGGGGTCATGCCTGCCCTTAATAACAAGCTCACACGGTGAAAGCGTTGCCATATCAACACTCATCTGCGGTCTTGAAATTGATGGTGTAGGCTTGAAATCGACAGTCAAGACAATCGGCATACCGTTGGTAATCCCTCCAAGGATGCCGCCGCAGTTATTGGTTTTTGTGACAACTTTACCGTCTACAACACAGAATTCATCATTATTCTGCGAGCCATATGGCATTATTTTACCGTAATGTACGGACTTTACAGCAGGGATGCCGAAGAAATACGGTGCAGTCTTGCCTTCAAATCCGTCAAACAATCCGTCGCAAAGTCCGACAGGAATGCCCGTTGCCACAAGTTCAACACTACCTGCGACAGAATCGAGATTTTTCCTGCATTCTGCCATCAGCTCAAGCATTTCTGCCTTTTTATTCTCATTAATAACAGCAAACGGTATTTGTGACAACGATTGCATCAGATCTCTGCTTGGGTTTACATAATCAAACGAATCGTCGTTTATGTCGCCTATTGATTTGACATGCGCTGCTATTTCAATGCCTTTGGTTTTAAGTAATTGACGGCACAGAGCACCTGCAAAAACAAGTGGTGCAGTAAGACGACCCGAAAATTTACCACCGCCTCGCATATCCTCTTTCCCACAGAATTTCACATAAGCAGTATAATCAGCATGAGCGGGACGCGGCACTATCTTCAAATTCTCATAATCCTTTGAATGCTGATTGGTATTATAAATAACCGCTTTTATAACCTCGCCATTGGTGACACCGTTTTCAATTCCGCTTTCAATTACCGGAATATCCGGTTCTTTACGCGTGGTGCCATATGCGCCATTACCTGGTGCGCGGCGTGCCATCTGAACCATAATGGAATCAAAATCAACAGAGAAGTTTTTCGGAAAGCCGTAAATATTAACACCGATGCATTCTGCGTGTGACGCACCGAATATTTCGATTTTTAATTTATTACCTATCAATGACACTGTATTTTCCTCCGATTTTTTCAAAATCAGCATAAAAATCAGGATAAGATTTTTTTACACATTCACATCCGTTGATTCTGCCGCCAAGTCTACTGCTCATCATAGAATAAGCCATAGCGATACGGTGATCATTTGCACAATCAACAGTTCCGCTGTGTAATTCTGAAGGCATGATATAAAATCCATCACTGAATTCCTCTGTTTTGCAACCAAAACTTTCAAGAGCTGCACAAGTAGATTTGATACGGTCGCTTTCCTTTATGCGAAGCCGCTCAGCGTTATATATTCTGGTTTTTGTGTTTGCAAAAGCAGCCGCCATTGCAATTGCAGGAACAAGGTCGGGCACCTGTGAAACATCAAGTTCTGCCCCGGCAAGTGTGCTTTTTTTACATCTTATGCCATCAGCCTCTTCGGCTATATCTGCACCCATTCGCCTTAAAATATTGAATATTTCCCTATCGCCCTGCAATGAATCGAGATAAAGATTATTTACCTTCAAGTCGCCGCACACAGCACCTGCACAAAGGAAAAAGGCCGCTTGTGACCAATCTCCCTCAACATTGAATTTATCAGCGCAGTATTTCTGACCTCCCTTAATTCTATAACCTTTACCGGTCTTATCTATTATCACACCAAATTTTCTTTGTACATCAATAGTGATATCAACATATCCCTCGGACTGCAATGGAGTAGTCAAAACAATTTCGCTATCGCCATCTAATGTTGCAAGTGCCAAAAGTAACCCAGTTATGTACTGTGAACTGACATTTCCACCAATTTCGTATACGCCCGGTTTCAATTTACCGCTTGAAGTAAGTGGAAGATGATCACTTGAAAGCACTGCACCGTGGCTTTTAAAAAGATCATAAAAATCAATCATCGGGCGTTCAGGCAATCTACCGTGTCCGATAAATTCGGTTGTAATCCCCATTGTTGCTGCAACAGCTGTGATAAATCTCATAGTTGAGCCTGACTCATAGCAATCTATCTTTGCAACAGAAGCATTGAATGCATTGCGGCTATCAATAACAAGTACTCTGTTATCGTATTTATATTCAGCACCGAAAGAAACTGCCGCATTGATGGTGGCTTTCATATCATCCGACATATCAATTGGAGAGATTTCACACACGCTTTTGGATAAAAGAGCGCATATTATTGCTCGGTGTGCCACACTTTTGGACGGTACTGAATCAACCGCACCCGTAAGCGGATTTTTAAAGATTTCTATATTCATTATTCTACTCCGAAGAAATTTTCTAACATATCCGTTTTTAATGTATATGTAAATGCAGAACCAAGCTTATCAGATATAACGATGTCAATGCTGTCTGCATGAGCCTTTTTATCATTGAGGCAGATTTTCAACAATGCTTTCATATCTGCATCACACTCTGTCGGCAGATCACATTTTTGGCATGCTGCTATGACCTTATCGGTAAGGCCTGCTTCACAAAGGCCGTTATTTTCTGCAGCCCTTGTCATCATTACCATACCGATGGCAACCGCTTCGCCATGCGAATAGCCGCTGAAATTATAATACTTTTCGATTGCATGAGCAAGCGTATGACCAAAATTGAGCAGTTTTCGCTCACCGTGCTCAAACTCATCATTTTCAACTATGACACGCTTAATATCAACACATTCATATATAAGCTCATCAAGATCATATCCGTTCATTATTGCATTGTAAAGCGCCGAAGAACG
>JAFPAK010000310.1 GCA_017390825.1 Clostridia bacterium | reverse complement strand
TGCTAAACGAAAATTACAATTCTAAAGGTGATAAAACATTAAGTAAATGTTAAGATAATGGAAACAGAGGAAATAAATTCCGTCACTTTTTAAACAATAACTCACTGTATAAAAATATGGAGAAAAGAATGAATATTAAAAAACTCAAGCATTCATTAAAATGCACTTGCATAATCACCCTCATCTTAACGATTCTTATCCTAATTACGAAAAATATTTTGTTCATAGCTTGCTGCTATGTATCGACTTTAATTGCATTCCAGAGTGTTATTTGTGTAATATACGGAATATTTCACCGCGAAACACCTTCACGGGTTATTGGCGAATTTTTTTCAGGCGGCGGAGTTTTTGATTTTATGTTGACAGACGGTGATTATATATTTTATTTCCCTCTTTCGTCGCTTTTGACAATGATTATAGTTGAAGTGATTATGCACTTTGATATAATTACGTTCTCAGCATACGATCATGGCTTTGAAACTTTTAGTATAATCGTATATGTGATTTATCTTCCTTGCTCTTTCTGCCCTGTTTTCAAGTTAAGGAAAGGCGATAAATTACTGTTGCTCTGTGAAAAATATCTATCGGAATATCAACCCTTTATAAATGAAAAATGCTATAAAAAACTCTGCTCAATGATAAGTGAAGATATAAAGAAAAATTGGTCGGCAAGGTATCGCAACCCATTTGATTATAGCCACTATGGTATGTATCTTATGTATAACAAATTCGATAACCAAGCGGACTTTGAGCTTGCTGCTCATGATGAGATAAGAGATTCCGCATACGACCGTCTATATCATCATCCACAAACATCAATGTCCGCTGAATACTACTTAAAGTTATATGCACAGTGCCTCGAATGGTATGTAAAAAACGAGCATATCACCAACGATGAGGCTACGAATAAAATTACAAAGCTAAAATCTGAAATAATATTCAAATAAAAAACGCCCTATCCTGCCAAAGCAGAATAGAGCAGAAAGGAGAAAGTATGAAAGAGCATCAAATAGCTGCCGCTTATATTCGTGTGTCAACCGACGATCAGCTTGAGTTTTCACCCGACAGTCAGCTTAAAATGCTGCAGGAATACGCCGAGCGTAATGACATTATATTACCTCAACAATATATTTATATTGATGAGGGTATCTCCGGCAAAAGAACAAAAAACCGAGCTGCGTTTAATCGGATGATTGCGACTGCAAAACAAAAACCTAAACCCTTTGATGTAATTCTCGTTTGGAAATTCAGCCGTTTTGCCCGCAACAGAGAGGACAGCATTGTTTATAAGTCGATGTTGAAAAAGCAATGTGATATTTCCGTTGTATCGATTTCAGAGCCGCTTGCAGATGATAAGACATCAATACTTATCGAGGCTTTACTTGAAGCAATGGACGAGTATTATTCTCTTAACCTTGCCGAAGAAGTCAAGCGAGGTATGGAAGAGAAAGCGAGCCGTGGCGGCATAGTATCTGTTGCACCGTTTGGCTATAAGATTGATAACGGGGTATTTGTCGCTGACAATAATTCGGAATTTGTCAGAGCGATCTTCGCTGATTTTGCAAACGGTATGCCAACAAGAAAAATTGCGGTTAAATATTCCGATCTTG
Organism: Clostridia bacterium; assembly: GCA_017390825.1. The sequence goes on along the minus strand of JAFPAK010000310.1, from coordinate 1,050 downwards.
GTTGCAGAACACGTAATGGAAATAGGCTCGACAACAGATTTATAACCTATCTTGTCAACAATCCTGCCTATATTGGTAAAATACGCTTCTCAACTGACGGCAACGGCGCAGCAAAAAGAAACTATGATAATCCAAATATGATAATTGCTGATGGCAAACATCAACCGCTAATATCAAACGAACTTTGGGAAGCTGCACAGGGTCGAATAAAAAAAGAAAAATTAATGTATAAAAAGAACCAACGCAAAGGGCAACCGGTTCAGTATGCACTTAAAGGACTTGTAAGATGTAGTACATGTGGCTCAACGCTCATATATTCACCTGCGAGTAAAGGTATGCAATGCCATAGTTACGCTAGAGGAGTTTGTCAAACCTCGCACTACATATCACTTAAAAGATTAAACATCGCTATATCAGACGAGCTTGAAAGATTAAGTAAAAGCGATGTGCTTTCTCTGATCCAAAGAAATAAAAATCACACTACCGCAAACAGTTCGACAATTGATACAGAAAAAATAATAGAAAAACTCAATCATCGACTCGCACGTGCTAAGCTTGCTTATCAAGAAGGTGTTGACACGCTCGACGAATATCGAGCGCTTAAGGACGAAATAACTGCACAAATTAAAAAGCTTGAATCTCAACTTATCCAACCACCCGACAAGATCGACGATAAAAAAATTAAACAAAAAATCAAAGAAGTGCTCGCCGCGTTTAATAATCCATCAATAAGCCCCGAAGCGCAAAACCACGCCCTACGGTCAATTGTAGACTCAATCGTCTACGACCGCACCGCCGACACAGTTAAAATTACCCTATATAACTCTTAACTTCTTTTTTATTTACTAAAAAATTATATCTAATTGCCATTAGCACCGCCTAAATCCATTTAGATATAATAATAAAAGCCGCCGAATAATCGGCGGCTTTTCCTTTACCTCAAATCCTCGAAATTAATCCAAGTGTCTTTGCCGACACGGATCTTATTGCCCTTGATGTCCCAAACTGAAACCTTTGGACGCAGCATTGTATATACCTGATTTTTCTTCT
>JAFPAK010000309.1 GCA_017390825.1 Clostridia bacterium | reverse complement strand
GGACGCAAGCAAAATCGTTAATATTTTTTTCACGCTTAGTCCTCCCAAAAGACTGCAAGGGGAATTCAGTCCCCCTTACAAGCCTGAAACTCTTATTGTGACTTAAAACAACAAGGTTCTCCGAAATACTCAAACTTTAGTTTGTTAGTATTTCGTGAGGTTCTTATTTTAATACGCTCTTCTAAGGAATGTTACAATCTGTCCTCTGGTACAGGTATCCCAAGGTGAGAATGTTGTAGCGGAGGTTCCGCTTGTAATATTATATCTGAGTGCCCACGCCACTGCTGTTGCAAATAAATCGTTTGCTGATACATCTGTGAAGTTGCCCTGATACTGATTTGCTTTAGGTGAGCCGTCTCGTTTCCAGAGATATACAACAGTATCAGCACGGGTACAAGGTGTATTTCCTGCAAATGTGCTGCCTGATACCATATCGTTTTCATAAGCCCAGAGAGCTGCATCGTAGAAGTAATCAGATTTTGTTACATCTGTAAACGGATTTTTACCATTCATTTTCGGTGAGCCGTCTGCACGCCACATAAATGTGAGTATCTGCGCTCTTGTGCAGGTTGTGTCAGGCGAGAAGGTTGTCTCAGATGTGCCTGATGTAATCTTTGCTCGAACCGCCCAGCTTACAGGTGTCGCATACCAATCACCCACGTGAACATCAGTGAATTTGCCTACCGGTGTAGGTTTGAAGTTATACGCTGTGCTCGGAGGATTGTCTTCGGGATGTGATACAAGGACCTTTCTGCCAAGAGCGGATGAATTTTTCCATGCCGCACCTGAAACAGATGTGCCGTTTGAATAGCATTTTCTTATAAATTCAGTTCCGAATTGTGTAACAGCAGCCATTGGTGATACAGTAGCACTTGATGTCGGATAGCCGGTGCTTTCATCAAATTTATTGCCTGTGATTGTGCCCACGTTATAGCAGTTTTCAAAATGAATGTCCGAAGAAGACTGCATAAAGATACCTGCCGCACCTCTTGCAGTAATGTTTCCTGAGTTATAGCAGTTCTGGATAAAGGAAGCGTCTTCCGGCGGCTTGTGGTATACGTTCGGGATTTCCGGAATGGATGCAAATGCTGCAATACCCGCCGCAACGGACTCGTGCCACGAACCGTTTATATCTCCCTCGTTTACAGGAAGTGTAATATTACCGCTGTTATAACATTCGTGTATATGAGTGGTATCTATAGATGCTATAATACCGCCTGCATAAGCGTAACCCTCCATACCATTGAGAGTTATGTTAATATCGGAATCGTTGAAACATTTTTCAATATGCATCCATGAAGCGCCGGGTCTGGGATTTCCCTGACCGCCAAATACACCGCCGCCATCGGCACAGATACCGCCGACACGGAAGTTGGCAGCCGGTGATTCACCGGATTTTGCAGTTATATTGAAATTGATTTTGCCGCCTTTTGAATAACAGTTATAAATATCTGTACCGGCATTCATACCGCCGACGATTGCACCGGCATATATGTCAAGCTGTTTTTCAACATTGGTATAAGTTACATCAATTGTAAAATCCACCACACCGAGATTTTTAATTTTATACTCAACAGGATTTGTTGCCATACTTGCAAATAATCCGTAAGCTCTATAGTTTCCGGTCATTGCTGTCATAAACGGAGTTTCTTCGTTTATGATAATCTGCATACCGGATATAACGTGTCCGTTACCGTCAAAAGAACCTTGGAATGAATAAGCATAATCCGATGCCTTGCCGTTTCCAAGGAAACCGTAAGCCGGTGTGCCGCCGATAGGAACCCAGTTGCCCCAGCCTGAAAGGTCAATATCCGCAATCAGCTTGTAGTGATGTTTCGGTCCTTTACGAACAGCATTTAACTGATTTGCGTTTTCAATTAAGAAAGGATCTTCGAGTGTACCGCTGCCGCCTGCAAATTCAAACGGTGTATCAATAAATTCCGCAGGTGCACCCTTAAACATTGTTTCGTATTCAAAATTTTTGAGGCAGCTGCGCGGAATGTATCTTCCGTCTGTTAAAAGACACCAATCACCAACCAAGCCCGGAATATCATCCGAAAGGTCATCATCTGCAATCTGGATGTCAATGAAGGTATAGCTTCTCGGATATGTATCCTTTTCAGGATCCATACCGAACAATGTTTTGTCTCCTTTATGTGCATAT
>JAFPAK010000308.1 GCA_017390825.1 Clostridia bacterium | reverse complement strand
ATGCTTACCTTCTTTTGAGAAGAAGAGAGACATCATACGGTCGCAATCATCACGGTTAGAAGGAGGCCCAAAGAGAATATTCATAGGTTCTCTCTTTCTGATTTTCACAATACACGCTGTTGCATCATCACCGGGCTTCTGTCCGTAAAGCTTATCACATTCATCTACTAAAAGGGTAGACAGATTCTTTGCAGTAAGACCGGTTACCGACATAGTTTCCATAAAATCAATAATATCCTCACGCTTCCAACCAAAGTTGTAAGCCATACCGATTCCGGCATGAGGGCAACCGTCACTCATAGCGATGAAAATATCGCCTTCCTGCAAGCGGATAACAGACTTATATATTTTCTTCCCGTCAATGTTCATTTCTGTTTTGGGATAATCGTAATTCTTATTATCGCGAAGAACAATTGTCTGCGGATTATCATACTGAATAATTTCAGCAGTTTCATTATTGATGATGTGCATAATTGTAAATGTTGAGTATGCAACACCACGAACCGAACAAACAGGAAGTGTTGCTGCAATAGTTGACACACATTCTTCAATAGGAAGTCCTGCCGCCATCATTGTTGAAATAATCTTTGATGTGAGCGTTGAAAGAATGCTTGCTTTAACACCGCTTCCAAGTCCGTCTGCAAGAACGATAACCGTTGAATCATCATTTTGTTCAACAATTTCTACATGGTCACCGCAAAGCTGTTCGCCGTAATGGTTAATACTTTTGTAGCCGATATCTGCACATAAATCATTCATCCTGTATCGACTCCTTTAGCTTTGCAAGTGCAATTTTTGTTTCTGCAGCTGTTTCACCAAGTAATGATGCGATTTCCTGAACAATACGCATCTGCTTATCAACAACTCTGTCCGCAACCTCTACGGTCTGACGGCTGATACTTTCTTTCTTTTCACGTGCGTTTTGTTCATCGGTAATATCACGCATAATACCAATAAGAAGATGTGAATCCTTATCATACACAACCGACTGTTCGATATAACGCTTATATTCAGCAAGATATACTTTCTTGTTTCTGATATCCCTGCCTGTAGTTCTTACTTCCATAAAGTCCTTTGGATCCATAATACGAACAACTAAATCGCCAAGTACATCTGTGCTTGAACGAATGTTCATTATGTTTCTTGCTGCTTCGTTTATCTGCTGTACTTCTAATTCTTCATTAAGAACTATAAGACCGTTTGGTGTATTCTTAACGATAGTATCAGAAAAGCTTTCAGCTTTATCCTTAAGGAAAGGTAGACACATAGAAATTTCTGCTTTGCCCTGACAAATAGCAATAGCCTTTTCACGGCAGGTGTTATATCCACAGGAACCACAGTTAAGTTCATCGGAAGGCTTAAACTTGCCCATTTGACGAAGAACATTGTAAATTTCGGTTTCAGAAGGCTGCTGTAATCTGTGCTCAATATATGTAAACTGCTTTTTCAGTTCCATATTATCAGGCTGCACCACATCAAAGTCTTTGTTACCTGCATAATTTGCTATGGTAATATAATCTTTAATCGGTGCGCTTCGATGATATTTTTCCATAACAGGACCGCCGATACAACTGCCTACACAAGCCGACATTTCAATAAAGCATTTATGGATTTTTCCGTTTTCAATGTCTTTTAACGCATCAACACAGTTTTCGATTCCATCAAGGGCCATATAAGTATAGCCGGGAGCGTCCTGTGCCATTGTTTTAAGGATTCCGCCTGTTGTTGGGAAAAATCTTGCACGGCTCTCTTCGTTGGAATCCATATCTGTTTTCAGCTCAATGTTTTCTTCCTTTAACCAATTTGTAAGCTCTTCAAAAGTTAAAACTGCATCAACAATACCTTCATAATGCTCTGCTTCATCTTTTTTAGCAACGCAAGGACCTATAAACACAGTTTTTGCCTTTGGAAATCTCTTTTTAATATCCATGCAATGAGCCTGCATAGGCGAAACAACATCTGCCAGATATTCAAGCTCTGCAGGGAAGTATTTTTGTATAAGTAAGTTGATTGAATGACAGCAGGAGGTGATTATAATATCACGCTCATCTTCTTTAAGCATTCTTTCATACTCGTTTTTAACAATTGTTGCACCAATTGCAGTTTCTTCAACTTCATAAAAGCCAAGCTTTTGAAGTGCGTCACGCATTGCGTTAATTCCCACACCTTCGTAATTTGCAACAAATGATGGTGCCAAGCTTACAACAACGGGATCGCCGCTTTGCAAAAACACCTTTACTTTTTCGCTTTCATCAACAATCTGTTTTGCATTTTGTGGACAAACAACAAAACACTGTCCGCACAAAATACATTCATTTCCGATAATATGTGCCTGATTGCCGGAAAAACGAATTGCTTTGACTGGACAGTGGCGAATGCACTTATAACAGTTTTTACAGTTTGATTTTTTTAATGTTAAACAATTTGGCATTTCAGTCACTTCCTTTCGTTTTCAATCCTAGCTAGCACTTTATCATTAAAAAAGTCTTTAAAATTTTCACGGGTGATACCTACATGGATTTCGTCATCCACCTGAACAGTGACGCCTTGACGATTACACTTGCCGATACAAAAGCTACCGGCAAGTGTTATTTCATCCTCAAGATGGTGTTCTTCAACTGCTTTGGTAAGTAACTCTACAATTTCAGGTGAACCCTTTAAATGACAAGAACTGCCAACGCATATTTGAATTACCATATCATCCTCACACTTTCGCTAAAACTTCTTTTTTGAAGAACTCATCTACTGTTTCAGGTGTAACAGAATGGAAGCTATCATCCACAGTTACGCATACGCCCTGCTGACATTTACCCATGCAGAATGTGCCTCCGAGTTCTACTTTATCATCGAGCTTATTTTCAGCGATTAAATACTGAAGCTGCTCTACAACCTGACGAGAACCTTTAATATGACATGAACTACCAATACATACTGTAATTTTCATTTCAAAACATCCTTTCACTGTTTGTGTAGTTTGTACCTTTAAGAAGGCACAAACTACCAAGATTTATTTTTTATTATTCGTAATCTACAACATCTACCCAAGAGAGTAAGAATTCACGTTCTTGAGAATTACCTTTAACTGACTGAGAAGCCGCAACAATAGGCATCCATTTCTGAACATACTGTTTTGCTGTTTCGCTTTTTTCGCAGAACAAGTCAAGATATTTTTTCGCTCCGCTGATGTCACCGT
>JAFPAK010000307.1 GCA_017390825.1 Clostridia bacterium | reverse complement strand
GTTTCTCATAAAAATCTCCAAAAAATCTTAATATAAGTATATTTTAAGATGATTTTATGTTATAATGTTGTTAGTATACTTATATCAAGTATACTAAATTTGGAGGTTTTTATGAAAATTGCAATTATTGGTTCAAGAAATTTAAAAGTATATAACTTGGAAGAGTATATCCCTAAAAGTACAACTGAAATTGTTTCGGGCGGTGCAAGAGGAATTGACACCTGTGCAAGAGAATTCGCTCAAAAGCACAGAATTAAACTGACTGAATTCTTACCCGAATATAATAAATATGGCAAAACGGCACCATTGAAACGCAATATACAAATTATCCAATATGCTGATATGGTTCTGGCATTTTGGGACGGTAAATCCCTCGGCACTAAATTTGTGATAGACAACTGCAAAAAGAGAAATAAAAGAATAAGAGTATTTATAAATAAAAAATTTATTTAGCCGATATTTCCCTTGCAAAAAAGGACAGATTTCAAAATGAAATCTGTCCTTTAAAATACTATTCCATAGCTTCAGCTTCGGTTGTTTCCTCTGCTTCAACATAGCTGTAATCAGCAGTTGCAACATCTATTACCGCCTGTACAAATTCGGGCGAATTCCACTCAAGCGTTGTTCTGTTCAGCACTTGGAAATTGCCGCCGTCATCCCACAAAAAGCACTTGATACCGGACGAGACATTTCCCTCGGCAATTGAAGAATAGTCTGATGCAATGCGGATAAACCTGTTTGCCCAATCGACTTTTGCTTCGTCAGTACGCTCGTTTACGATACCGCATTCACCGAGCAATACCGCAATATCATAATAAACAAAGGTGCGGTAGATACAGCTCATAAGCGTTTCAAGCTCTGATTCATCAGTCGACTCGGTGTACCAATGTATATCAACGATAACATGGTCATCATTATTCGGAATTATTACCTGCGCCATCTGTTTTGTATACCACTGTGCACCGTAGGTAGGTATCATAAGATAACGCTTTGCATTATTGCCTCCTTGTGCACGGATGGTATCAACAAACACCTTATAAAGCTCATTAAGATTATCAAAGCAATACTGATTATAATCCTGACCCCACCAATCGGCACCACCGTCTTCACTCTTGCCGATTGCCTCGTTACCGCTCTCAAAGATAAGCAGTTCACCGTAATCCTTAAATCGCTCACCGATAATAGTCCAAAGCTGCTTGAACTTATCCTTTACAGTCTCCCATTCATCGCCTTGAAGTGAGATATCCAGCCAATTTTTATCATCGTGATGAGTGTTGATGATGCAATACATCTCATTGTCGATACAATAATCAACGACTTCATTGATGCGGTCAAGCCGTTCCTCATCAACGGTGACATTGCCGTTTTCATCCTCGCCCATGAAGAGATACCATGTTGTGGGAATGCGGACTGCATTAAATCCAGCGGCTTTGACGGTATCTATCATTTCCTTAGTGGTTTTGGGATTATTCCAAGCAGTTTCGGCAAAGTCGGTTGTTATCTCACCGTCCCAATTACCCCAGGATGGGTTTGACTCAAAGGTATTACCCAAATTCCAACCTGCGGTGATACCCTGAATGAACTCAAACGCAGTAAGTGAGAAATCGTTATTTTTATACTCGCTTAAATCGTTGCTTGTATCACCATTCTTGTGACAAGCGGTCAGCACGCCGCACACCATTACGATACATAGTACAAGTGCAATTAACCTTTTCATAAATTACCCCCGATATTGGTCTACGATACATTATACCAAATTAAAACCGCTCTTTCTATTATCAATAGCAACAAGAAAGAGCGGTAGATTTTGTGTAATTTAATCAAGCGTTTTGACAATTCCTACAATATACTTGCGCAATTTTAGTACATCTTTACCGTTTAACTTACCATCGTGCATAACATCTGCAGCAACAGTATCAATGTCATTCTCAAGGTTTACTATATATTTGCGAAGTAAAAGTACATCCTTGCCGTTAATATTTCCGTCTCGGTTGCAGTCACCGTATATAACAGACGGTTGAGTAGTCGGTTGCGTAGTCGATTGCGTAGTGGGTTGGGTAGTTGGCTGAGTTGCGGGAACTTCGATTCTTTTGAAATTAGCAGTAATATTTGTATCGTCACCAACAGCTACCGAGATAGTATCGTCTGTTGATATGACATCACCGCTCCATCCAACAAATTCATACCCCTCTTTTGCATCAGCTGTGAGTGTGACAGGGTAGCATCTAAAGAATTTGGAATTCATATCATCATTGCTCAAAGCAGAGAACTCCTGCTTTACACCGTCAACCGAAATATACCCAAGCTGCGGATCGTTTGCATTAACGGTAAGCGTTCCTGTTTCGCCGAGACTGAAAGCCTTATCAAGATACTGCAAAACATAAGGCAAACGACTTTTGAAGAAGGTCTTAAGCTTGTTTATTCTGTCGTCCTCCGCCCATTTTCCGCCGACATTAAAACGCTTTTCGGTAAGACGCAACAGCGTTGAATAGCTGTCAGAATAATCACTGCATATATCCTTAATCACCTGCTCGTCATAGCATACTGCCGCTATACCGAGAAGCCGTGTGATAAATTTCTTACGAAAATCGGAGTTTTTCATAAGCGCAGCCATCATCTGAACATGTCTTGACCCATCGCCCGTTACACAGTAGGTGTTGATGTTATTAAGCTTGTAGCTTGTATTGTCATTGCCGTACAACCATGAAGAATACTCGGTATCAAACATCAACATCCGCCATCTGCCATCGCCATATTCGTCATCCTCGACTTCTCTTGCACGCCACATCGACCAGTTGCCCCAGTAGCAATCGGCGTTTGAGATATACATCTGCACAGCAATATAATCAACAAAGCTGTCCATATCAAGAATGGTACAGGCAGTTGTATAGTTGTTTGGAACACTCATATCATTATTCAGGATATATCGGTAAAGATCACGGTAAAGCTCCTTATCGGCAGCATCGCCTGTTTCGGGATTGCCGTTTTTGGTAAGCAATACATTGTCATTTTCTATATCATACTTATCCTCAATAAGCTGTTCCTTATAATCCTGCTGCATAACATACATACCCCAGAACTCACCGTTTAAAAACAGCACACACGGGCGTGTTGTCTGCGTTGTCATTGACAGGTCTGATACAAGATCCTGAAGCAGCGCATCAGAGTATTTTGAATATGAAACATCATTACCGCCGTTGCGTACAACAAAGGTCTTATATTCATCAGGTTTGTTTGCGTCAGTATCAGTATCATTAAAAATCGGATATTCAAAGCGGTTATTACCGTATTCATCTCGTGCAAAGAAACGGAAGCTTTTCTGAATATTGGTGCGTGATGTGCCGCCCTGAATTCTTATACCGCAATCCTGCGAGAATGCAAGAGTTTTATCTGTTTCAAAAAATTCGATATGGCAATCCTTTTCCCATTCCTTGCCCCTTTGTGAGTAGTTGCCGGTTGTTCCCCAATAATCGGCTGTTCCCGGATTTTCCGTTTTCCAAACATCGTAATATTTGCCCTTGGTGTAGATACCGGTATCATAATCAAAAAGATCATCCTCTGCAACGGTTATCGACAGCACCGCCGCATTATAATATGAGAAACGCACGCCTATAAAATATGTATTCGTTACTGTTTTGCTGTAAATTCCGTCATCACTTTTGCAAGCCGCACGGATAACAGTCGGCTTCGCAACATTTGAATCAGACGGTGCAGCAGTAGAATTGTAAACCGAAAACTCCGACGGACTGATCGAACTTAAATTATTTGATTTTGCAGTTCTGTCCCTTGCGGTAAGCGCTGTTGAATACAGATAAGCGCTGTCTGATTCAGCAGGATCGCTGCCGTCAAGCGTATAGTAAATATCAAAGCCCTCCGGCGAAGTCAGCTCAACAGAAACGTTTTCATCATAAAAGCCGGAGGCAACGGAAAATTCAGGCGCTGCCACAAGTCTTTTTACAGTTGAATTGGATGCATTCGGCGACGGATTATAAATATAAAAAACATCACCGCCGTCAGTCGCTGCGGCATATGTTGTGTCAGCATCAAGTGCCGGAACCTTAACTGTGTGTGAATAAACACCATTTTCAGAGGTAAGATACAGAGTTTCACCATCCGCCGAGATACCAAGCGTGACCGCCGGAGCTGCGGTCGCTGTTTTGGAGCAATATATTAAAAGATAGCCGCCGGCCTCAATAACAGTGCCTGCCGGCAAAACACATTTATACGGATTTGACGCTTTATCGGAAATTCCCCAGCCGGATAGGTCTATTTCTTTGTCGGAAGTGTTATAAAGCTCTATGTAATCACAATAATCCCCACTGCTGTCAGGTACAGTAACCCCGTTTCCGTTGTAGCCCGTGTTGGACGAGCATACCTCATTTATTCTGACAGGTGAGGAGTCGGCCTTTACATACACAATGCATGATGCAAAAATAAGCGCCGCTAAGATCATACTTGTTAATTTCTTTATCATAAAAACAGCTCCGTAAGGCATATTTATATATTTATTTTACTATAAATTTCAATCATAAGCAATTCATATTATAACCAAAAACAAAAGTGTTGAATTATCACAAATGACGAGAATAATGTTTAGGTTTTTATTTTAAAAAAATATATGCACCCAAAAAGCGCTCAACACTTTTGGGTGCATAATTGAAAATCATTCTACTTTAATATTTTCTTCTTATTATATACACAGGTCTGTCTTTACCCTGCATATATGTCCTTGAAAGGTAGCAGCCGATAATTCCGAGAAACAGGAACTGCATACCCCCGAAAAGCAATATCAGCGTTACTATGAGCGGTGTGCCAAAGAATACTGCGCCGAAGGCGATCGTCCTTACCAGCGATACAACGAAGAATACAAACGCCGCAATAAGCGAAAGAACGCCGAAAAATGTTGAGATATGAAGAAGCGATGTTGTATATCCCACAAAGCCCTCGATCGAATATTTGAACAGCTTTACAAACGACCATGTCGATTTACCCGAATGTCGTTGCTCAACGGTGTAAGGCATAAACTCCGTATTAAAGCCTACCCATGAGAAGAGACCCTTTGAAAAACGGTAATACTCTTTCATATTCACAACCGCATCACACATCTGCTTACGCATAAGACGGAAATCACTTGCACCGGGGTAGAAGGTGGTTTCGGTAATCTTGTTGGCAATACCGTAAAATGCTTTTTTAAACAGACTTAATACAGCGCCCTCTTTGCGTTGTGCCTGATATGCTGCAACACAATCCGTCTGCTCATTTTGTGACAGAATATCATACATCTGCTGAATGTATTTCGGATGCTGCTGCAGATCCGCATCAATAACACCGACAAAATCACCGTCTGCCTCATTAAGTCCGGCGAAAATTGCGGATTCCTTACCGAAATTGCGGGAGAAGCTTATTATAGTTACATTATCAGGAGAAGATTGCTTGATGCTTTCAAGTCTTTTAAAGGTATTATCCTTTGAGCCATCATCCACAAACACATAGTTAACAGCAAACGAAGCGCCCGAAAACTGCTCACAGCAAACCTTGAAAAACATTTCCACATTATTCTCTTCATTGTAGCAAGGCACTACCAATGTTACTTTATCCATCTTGAATGTCCTCTCGAAAGTGCATATATTTAAAGTATAATTGGTTTTAAATATAATGTCAAGGCAAGTAATGCATTAATTTTTTGTGAACGCTATTGACCTTGTGATTTTTTGGGTTTATAATTCTATGCAGTAATTAAATTTTCAGGAGATGTTATATAAATGGCGAAAAAACAATTCAAGGCTGAGTCTAAAAAGCTGCTCAGTATGATGATCAATTCAATCTACACTCACAAGGAAATATTCCTGCGTGAGCTTATTTCCAATGCCTCTGATGCTATCGATAAGCTCTATTTCCGTTCGCTGACCGATACTACCGTTGATACAAAGCGTGAAGATTATGAGATACGCATTGATCTTGATAAGGATTCACGCACGATCACGATCACCGATAACGGCTGCGGAATGACTGAGCAAGAGCTTGAAAACAATCTCGGCGTTATTGCAAAAAGCGGATCGCATACCTTTAAATCAGAGCACGAGAAAGCAGACGGCGTTGAAATAATCGGTCAATTCGGTGTCGGTTTTTATTCATCATTTATGGTTAGTGATGAAGTTTCCGTTGTCAGCCGTGCCTATGGGGAAGACACCGCTCATTGCTGGCGCTCGAAGGGCGTTGACGGCTATACCGTTACCGAGTGCGATAAAGACTCGCACGGCACAGTTATCACGCTTCATATCAAGGAGGATACGCAGGAGGAGAAGTATTCTGAATTTCTTGATGAATATAAAATAACCTCGCTGGTCAAGCGCTATTCAGATTACATCCGCTATCCTGTTAAAATGCTGCAAAGCCGCAGCCGCAAAAAGGAAGACAGCGACGAGTATGAAACCTATTATGAGCTTGCCACTTTAAACAGCATGGTACCGCTCTGGCGCAAGAACAAAAACGAAATAAAGGATGAGGACTACAACGCATTTTACTCTGAGAAGTTCTATGATTTTGAGCCGCCCGCAAAGGTCATTCATTCAAAGACCGAGGGTGAGGCAACCTATGATGCGCTGATGTTTATTCCGCAGCACGCTCCGTATGATTATTACACCAAGGAATATGAAAAGGGCTTGCAGCTTTATTCAAACGGCGTACTTATTATGGATAAGTGTGCAGATCTTCTGCCCGACCATTTCAGTTTTGTCAAGGGACTTGTTGACAGCGCAGATCTTTCGCTGAATATCTCCCGTGAGATGCTTCAGCATGATTATCAACTGAAGGTGATCGCAAAAAATCTGGAAAAGAAGATACTTACAGAGCTTAAAAAGATGCTTAAATCTGAGCGTGAAAAGTATGAGCAGTTCTGGAAAGCGTTCGGTATTCAGATAAAGTTCGGCGCATACAGCCATTACGGCGCAAACAAGGATACCTTAAAACCGCTGATACTGTTCAATTCTTCATTTGAAAGTAAGCTTACAACACTTTCGGAGTATGTTGAGCGTATGAGCAAGGATCAGGAAACTATTTACTATGCCTGCGGTGAGAGCATTGAAGCAGTATCCACTCTACCGCAGACCGATGCTGTGCGTGACAAGGGCTATGAGATACTTTACCTGACTGAAAATGTTGACGAATTCGTGATAAAAATGCTGGGTGAATACGATGGCAAAAAGTTTGCTAACATATGCACCGACGAGCTTGATCTTGATACTGAAGAAGAAAAGGATGCTATCAGAAACGAAAACGAAAGCAATGACGGTATGCTCAACGCTATGAAGGATGCACTTAAAGATGAAGTTGTTGCAGTTCGCTTTACAAACAAGTTGAAAAATCATCCCGTAGCGCTCTCGACCGAGGGTGAGATATCTATTGATATGGCAAAGGCACTCAATGCTATGCCTGGTGAAAACAAGGTCAAGGCGCAGCTTGTGCTGGAGATAAACTCCTCCCACGCTATCGCAGAAAAATTAAAGACACTTTATGCGAATGATAAAGAAACCTTATCCGACTATTCAAAGGTGCTTTACAATACAGCGCGCCTTATTTCGGGTATGTCGGTTGAAAATCCGACCGAGCTTTCTAATTTGATTTGCAAATTCCTATAATATGTGCTATAATGTTTAGGCGCATTATAAAAAGAAGGAGAAATCACAATGTCCGGACATTCCAAGTGGAATAATATCAAAAGAAAAAAGGGCGCTAATGACGCCGCAAGAGCAAAGATCTTCACCAAGATCGGCAGAGAGATGTCGGTTATAGTAAAGCAGGGCGGTCCTGATCCGAATGTAAACTCAAAGCTTAAGGATTGTATAGCAAAGGCAAAGTCACTCAATGTGCCGAACGATAATATTGAGCGTATCATCAAAAAGGCATCGGGTGATAACGATACTTCAAACTATGAGGATTGCATCTACGAGGGCTACGGCCCTTGCGGAATCGCAGTTGTTGTTGAGTGTCTTACCGATAACCGCAACCGTACCGCAGGCGATATCCGTCACTATTTTGATAAATACGGCGGCAACCTCGGTCAGCCCGGCTCTGTAATGTTTATGTTCAGCCGCAGAGGTCTTATCGTTATTGATGCAGAGGGTAAAGATGAGGATGCTGTTATGGAGGCGGCTCTTGAAGCAGGAGCTGACGATTTCGCAGCCAATGACGGTGCTTTTGAGATCATTACTGATCCCAATTCAGTCGGCCAAGTCCGTGAAGCACTCGAAGCAAAGGGCTTTGAGTGTGCTTCGGCAGAAGCGGAGTATTATCCCGCAACCTTCTCAAGTATTGATGATGACGAAAATATGCAGAAAATGATGAAGCTGCTTGAGGTACTTGAGGATAATGATGATGTGCAGAATGTATGGCACAATCTCGACAACCTCCCTGAGGACGAAGAAGAATAATTTTTAAACAAAAAACGACCTGATTTGCGAGACTTCTCATAAGGAAGTCTCGCAGTTTTATTCGCCTTATTCCATTTCGGCCAGTTATATTGCTTCGCAGTTATATTATGCTTCGCATAGTGCTATTGCCTTCGGCAGTTTATGGCGAAAAAATTGATGACAATGAGTATAAAAAGGTTGCTGACAACAACTTATTGCAAGCTTTGGAAAAAAAGTTCGTTTACACTAAAAGAAAAAATAGCATTTTACAAGAAAAAATGGAGAAAAGAAAATAGATTTAAAATCGTCTTTTCTTTCATGGTGTGGTGCGCTTTGAGCATTGTTTTAAAATTGCAATATGTTGATTAT
>JAFPAK010000306.1 GCA_017390825.1 Clostridia bacterium | reverse complement strand
AATTGTGAATTTGATGGAGTGAGGATTTGCTATGAATAAAAGGAAAATTCTAAGCATTCTTGTATGCGTATGTATTGTTATTTGCAGTATACTGGTTGCTACTGTATTTATACAGAACAGGGAAAATGCACCGATTGTAATCTTATACGAAAATGATGCACACTGTGCCGTGGACGGATATTCAAAGCTTCTTGCGATAAAAAATGAAATTTCCGAAGGCGGTAACTATGTGGGGGTTGTTTCCGGTGGCGATTTCGTTCAGGGAGGAACGCTTGGGGCTGTTTCTAAGGGCGAGTACATCGTAAACCTTATGAACAAGGTGGGCTATGATGCCATTGCTCTTGGTAACCATGAGTTTGACTATCAACTTCCAAGACTTACCGAGCTGAATGGAATGTCGAATACAAAATTCCTTTCCTGCAACTTTGCAAAGATCGGCGAGGATGCCTCCTACTTTGAACCCTATACCATCGTCTCTTACGGCAATGTGGATATTGCTTATATCGGCATCACCACGCCCGAAACCATTACATCGGCTTATCCGTCGCAGTTTAAGAACGATAACGGTGAGATCATCTACACATTCAACGAAGAAAACCTGTGTGAGATTGTGCAGGCAAATATTGATGCGGCCGAAAAAGCGGGCGCAGATTATGTGATCGCCCTGTCCCATGTTGGCTATAGCGATGAAGATGATCTGTTTGATATTACAGACATTATCGAAAACACAGATGGCTTCGATGTGGTGCTGGATGCCCATGCGCATTTGGTTATTGAGGAGATGTTCGTGAAAGATAAGAGTGGTGATGATGTTCTGCTTTCCTCTACGGGTACAAAGTTTGAACACATCGGCAAGCTCACCATTACGGATGAAGGACTTGATACCGAACTGATCGAAACTGCAAACTACGAGAACACCGATCTCAGCATTGATGCTTATATTGCCCAGATCAACGAGAGTTACGCCGAACTTGGCGACCGGAAAATCGGCGAAAGCAAGGTAGAGCTTATCACCCACGACAAGGACGAAAACCGTCTTGTAAGAATCGCGGAAACAAATCTTGGCAACCTTTGCTCGGACGCGCTTCGCGTGGTAACAGGTGCGGAAATCTCCTTCGTCAATGGTGGTGGTCTGCGTGCTCCGATAGCGGCAGGTGATGTGACCTTTAATGATATTTTCTCTGTATTCCCGTTTAACAATCAAATCGTAACGGCAGAGGTAACAGGACAAATCCTGCTTGATATGCTGGAAATGGCGGTGATGAATTATCCGGAAGAAGATGGTTCTTTCCCACATATGTCCGGTGTGACATTCTCGGTCAATACGGCGATTGACAGTTCCGTGCAGGTCGATGAAAATGGATTCTTTACCAAGGTGGACGGCGAGTACCGGGTATATAATGTGCAAGTCCTCGATAAAGAAACGGATACATATTTACCCTTTGAGCAGGACGGCAAGTATGTTCTTTCGGGCTTCAACTACTTTTTGCTGGACTTCGGTGGTGGCATGACGATGTTCAAAGATGCAAAGATTCTGGATGCCGAAGGAACGCTCGATGTGGAACTGCTTGAGAACTACATCACAGATCATCTCCGCGGCATCATCGATGAACGCTATGCCCAAGTGGAAAACAGGATCACTTTTACAAATGGTAAACTTGACAGTTAAGTATATTGTAAATAGAGGCGGCAACGGGTGATCCCGTTGCCGCCATTATACGCCTATGCGCTAGATTTCGGACGGTTTCGACCTGCTTTGAAAAATATCTACTAATTT
>JAFPAK010000305.1 GCA_017390825.1 Clostridia bacterium | reverse complement strand
GGGATGGACGCACCTCTGGTGCACCAGTTGTCACGCCAGTGGCACAGCTGGGCAGCTAAGTGCGGATCGGATAAACGCTGAAAGCATCTAAGCGTGAAACCGGCCTCAAGATAAGATATCCCATAGCATAAGCTAGTAAGACCCCTTGTAGACTACAAGGTTGATAGGCTTCGTGTGTAAGTGCAGTGATGTATTGAGCTAGGAAGTACTAATCGGTCGAGGGCTTGACCTACAATTTGGTTCGATCAATCGTGTTCTTTTTCATCATCCACCCTTCGTTCAGTTTTCCATGTGCTTTTATAAATTTTAAGCAGTATCCAAATTTGGATACTGCTTTTTTCATTTGTAAATATTGAGTTTTTATTTTAACAGTTCGATGAGCTTTCCGTTTTCTTTGCAGAAGAATTGTTCTGTTAATGAATCGTCACAAAATATTTTAAGCATATTTTTCATGCTGTTTGCAAGATTCATACCAGGTAGATCACTTAAAGGTGCCCACCATACCTTTCCTTCGTCCGATGAATGCAATTCATCTTCAAACTTATTGGTCTTGTATAAAAGTACAACTTACCTTCCGCCATCGTCCCTTATCCAATTCTTGATACCACACAGCTCAACATTTGATATTGTTAGTCCGGTCTCTTCAAAAATCTCTCTTATGACTGCATCGGTGAAGGGCTCATTCTTTTCAACATGGCCGCCTGGAAAAGTGATGCCTGACCAGCTATCGTCGATCCTATCCTGTACAAGTACATTTCCGTTATCGTCATATACCATGCACATATTAGTAAAGATAGTATTTTCGCTTCTGTTCATTTGTTTTCATTTTCTCCTTTAAGATTTAATGTATACCATATGCACTTATATTACAGTGATAAAATACACAAAAATTCCGCTTCGGCGCACTTCAATCGCCAAAGGGGAATGACAAATATAATTGCCTATTCTGCTTTTTGAATTGTATAGGTATTTTCGCCGATGCTTACTGATTGATAGCCGTCAGCAACAAAAGTACCTTTTAGTACATCATCGCCATTTGAGGGATCATATGTATTTTGGAATGTACCGCCATAGATCGTAATAAGAACAGTATTTTTAGTGGTTGTTCTATAAGGTGTATCAGCCTCAAGATCCCACAGATAATTCTCAACCTGAAGGGCATAATCCAATGAACCTGTGTTTATGAATGTGCCGCCATAGATTTCAGTGGAGTTCTTTGTGTAGTATCCCGGTTGATAGATCCAATTAGCCTTACCGGCGTCAGTAGTATAAGTTCCGTTTTTGATGACCAAATGTCCGTTATATCCAACTGTGAACAGATATCGGGTAGAGGTGGTGGTCATAGCTCCATCGCCGGTCACCGTCATAGTGCCGTTATATACTGTAAATGCAAAGTAACCGCCGCTACCCCATGTTATTGTGTGACCACGCATATCGAATATTATGTCATTTAGGACAATAGTATTGCCAAGAGTTGAGTCAACGCTGAAATCATTAAGCAGGATACAAGTACCGGCGGCTTTAATAGCAGCGGCAATTTCCGATTGCTGTGTAATGCAGTGTACTGCCCAACTGTCTACAAGCTTTTTATTATCATTATAAAGTGCGAGGGCAGCATCTGATTTTTCTTCATCGTGAGCATATCTGTATGCAACTTCCGCAATACTGCGAGAATTATTTGCAATACTGCTTTCATAATGATCTGCGTAATAAACCGATGTTTCGCCGTTTTGTGTAACCTGAATATAGCCTCTGCCGACAAAATTGCGTGTGACATTCTTTTCGGAAATTCCTACGATCGATCCAACGATAAAATTCTGACCGTCTTCAACAAAATAGCCGAACGCTTCGCTTCCCTCAACATATACAACATCCGATGCTTTTTCGGTTTCAAGTGTGAGTTCACCATCAAGCATATCCTCGGGAAGTATCAAAGTACCGATCTTAATTGTTGCGCCTTCTTCAATAAGCTGATCTATCTGTTGAGCAGTAGTATCAGTTATCTCGGTATAAAAGCGCATCCCTTTCTGTGCATTTAGTCGGATAGATGCACCGTATGCCATAGATATATCAATATCTAACTGGGCATTTGCAGCAACCGCTGCGGGAAAGATCGTGAAAACCATTGCGATGATAATCGCAATCATTATAATCCTTTTCATAATTTATTCCTCCTAAAGTTCCTATATTTACATTGTAACATATTGGTTGCATAATTCAAGAAGAAAAAATACATGAAAACAAAGAAATAGTTTATTGCAATATTAACAAAAATAAAAGGTAAAAGACTAGTCTTTTACCTTTATAACTGTATTAATCATTAATTTAATATCATAAATAGGGGATAGTTTAGGAATATAAGACAGACTTAAACTCATCTTTTTTGGAAGTATATCTTCAATATATGTTTTTTCCGGATTGTTGGATGCGCCAAGCAGCTCGCTTTCATCCTTAAACTCGATGCTTGCAACACCGGTGATACCGGGTTCAAGCAATAAGGTAGCCATCATATAATCGGCGTAATGCTCAACATATTTTGGTACTTCTGGACGAGTTCCCACAAAGGACATATCGCCTTTGATAATGTTGAAAATTTGCGGCAACTCGTCAAGACGATACTTGCGAAGAACTTTGCCGGCTTTTGTTATTCTGGGATCATCTCCCACGGTTATCTGCGTTGCGCCTTTTGGTTGTTCAGTTATCATAGTACGAAATTTGAATATTTCAAATGTCTTTCCGTATTTGCCGACTCTTACCTGACGAAACATTACCGGCCCTTTTGAGCCGCATTTTACGATTATCGCAATTACCGCAATGGGGATTATGAGCAGAATAAGCAGGATAAGACCTACAAGATAATCAAAAATTCGTTTTAAGATGTATGCAAAATATCTGGATTTTATGATGCTGTAATACGTCTCACACTCTTCATTTTGAAATTCTTGCGGCAATGTTTTAAAATGCTTATCAGACATATCTCGTCCTCATATTATTCATGATTAAAAGTCGGAACAAGCTCGCGTACCTTATCAAACATAGTGCTTGTATCTTCATTTTCAGCCAATGTCTCAAGCTCCTTGAGCTTTGTTGAAAGCTCGGTAGCGTCAAATTCCATCGGTTTCATTATCATTATCTTATCATTTTGAGTTTTTATAAAGTCCTCATCCTCAAGGCTCAATTCCTCAAAAAGCTTTTCGCCCGGTCGAAGTCCCGTAAATTCGATCTTGATATCAACATTCGGCTCGTATCCGGAAAGACGGATAAGATCGCAGGCAAGATCATAGATCTTGACCGGCTCGCCCATATTTAGCACGAATATTTCGCCACCGTCAGCCATGGCGCCGGCTTCAAGCACCAGCTGAACTGCTTCAGGGATAGTCATGAAATAGCGCTTGATATCTGGGTGAGTAACACAGACAGGACCGCCTTCTTCAATCTGCTTGCGGAAGAGCGGAACAACGCTGCCGTTCGAGCCAAGCACATTTCCGAAACGTACCGCTGAAAGATCGGTATCCGAAAAAGTATTCAGCAGTTGGATAGCCATTTCCGCAATTCTTTTTGATGCGCCCATAATATTGGTGGGGTTTACCGCCTTGTCAGTAGAAATAAGTATAAACTTGTCCACCTTATGCAGTATCGCAGACATAGCAACATTGATGGTGCCGCGTACATTATTTTTGATAGCCTCTTTTGGGCTGTATTCCATCATTGGCACATGCTTATGAGCAGCAGCGTGGAATACTACTTGAGGTGAAAATTCTTCAAATACCTCGTTTATACGCTTTTTGTCACGAATCGAACCAAGACGCAGGCTGAATTTACCGCGGTATTTCTTGTTAAGCTCATTTTCGATATCATACAGTCCGTTTTCATGGATATCAAAAACAACAAGATGCTTGCATCCGAAAGAAAGAACCTGACGGCAAATTTCAGAACCGATCGAGCCTGCACCGCCGGTTACCATAACAGTTTTGTTTTCAACAAATTCACGTACTATATTCATATTGAGAGAAACGCTGTCGCGGCGTAACAGTTCTTCAATATCAATATGAGTTACCTTAACATTGTCAAGCTCAATATCGCTTACGCTACCAAAACGGCGGATGCGGCATTTGTTTTCACTACATACATCAATCGCAAATTTTAAAAGCTGTTTTGTTGCAGTTGGGATCGCAACAACGACCTCATCTATCTTATACTTACGGATAGCTTCGCCCAATTTTTCCGAGCCACCGTAAACCAAAACACCGTGTATTTTACTGCCGATAAGCGATTTATCATCATCAATCATAACAACGGGTAGTACATTGCTGGTTTTGTCTATCTTAACCTTTTTAACAAGATACGCACCTGCTTCACCGGCGCCGAAAATAAGAGTTCTGACGCTTTCAGGGTTTCTTGAACGAGAAACACTGTTGATCTTTGCAGAAAGCTCACGCATAAGTCTGCCAATTGAGCGACCTGCCATTTGACATATTAAAATCAAAAATGACAGTATTACAACATAATTAAAGTTTGCAGAGAACATCTCGTTGACTTTACATATCACATAAAACGCAACGGTAAATGTGCCCCATGCGAGCAATACACGCACCATTTCTCCGATGCCGAAATGCCGCATAACATTATCATAGTTGCCGAATATTAGGTTTAAAAACACTATTGCACAAGCGGCAATCAGCAAAAACAGCACCAGTGTGCCGTATTGCATATCTACCGGTACCCAAGAAAGTGGGTTAAGGTTAGACGCGTTTGCTTCGTGAAAATGACCGGAATAACATATTCTGAATGATATAAGAGCTGATGCAACTGTGGATATTATGTCCCATAAAAGTATAGCTAAAAGTCCTAAAACTCGTTTGGTGCGTGAATGCAATTTTAAATCCACCCTTCAATTAATATTGAATAGAGAAATTTTTGAATTAGTAATATAAAGTATAGCACACAAGGTGGCATTTGTCTACTAAAAAAACTGCCAAAAATGGTTACAAAAAAGTCATATACTAATAGTATTAACATTTTCCACATAGTTTTCCACATAGTTTTTACGAAAAAACGGCAGTTTTCAATCTTCGTATTAAAAAATGAAACTTATTATGTCAAATAATTACCGATGTAAAAACTCAACATAATTTATTTGTGAATATTTTATGTAACTGATTATACAATTTGTATAATGGTTGTAATTACAACATTGTAAAAATATTTGTCGAAAATGTTAATATTAAAAAACTTTTGGCGTTTTATTGACATTTTGCATTGTTTGGAATAAAATATTTAATACAATATACTGCTTTAAAGGAGGAATTGTTGTGGCTGATATAAAGCGTGATCGCACATATATATTCGGAAATATTGCGTTTGATTTATATGACCTTATATATGTTTTTTCGTTGAGCGGTATTATTGGTACTGTATATGAAACCATACTTATTTTCATATTGCATGGAGTTATTGAAAATCGCAGCGGCTCAATGTTCACTCCTGTGAATTATGTTTACGGAATAGGTGCTGTAATACTGTTTCTTGCGCTGAAAAACATAAAAGATCCCGTACATATATTTATTTGCGGTGCTGTTATCGGCGGGGTGACGGAATATTCATTAAGCATTGGTCAGGAGCTGCTTTTCGGCAGCGTTTCGTGGGATTATTCAAAGCTGCCGCTCAACATTAACGGCAGGACTACGCTCCCATATATGGTAGTCTGGGGGCTGATGTGCCTGCTGGCAGTAAAGGTGCTGTTTCCAAAGCTGCTTGCGGTCGTACATAAAATTCCGGAAGATATAAGAAAACGCACTGCAATCATCGTTCTTATAATATTGGCGGTCGATGCGCTTGTCAGCAGCGCTGCTGTAATAAGATATTCTGAGCGAAGTCGTGGTTTAGAAGTCAGCAACACACTAGAAAGCGTGCTTGACAGTAGGTTTGACGATTTGAGAATGAAGCGTCGTTTTCCAAATATGAGAATAAGATAGAAAACCTCGATGCAATCGAGGTTTTAATTATCCTATTTCTTTTATAAGCCTATCAAGGAGTGCATTGCATCCGCGTTTGATGTCATTGTAGCAGCTTTTAAAGTCGCCGCTGTACCAAGGATCAGCAACATCCCCACCGTCGCAAAACTCAAGCAGCTTATGTATTTTGCATTGTGTATCAGCGCCGACGATGCGCATTATATTTCGCACGTTGTTATTGTCCATAACAAGAATAATATCGTATTTATCATAGTCCGCTTTAGTGAACAGTACTGCACGTTTTCCGTCGCAGGAAATACCGTGTTCATTTAAGATTCGGCGTGCCGGTGGATAAATGGGATTACCCACACCGCAATAGATTTCCTCGGTGCTGGTAGCACTTGAAGCAACGGTAAACTTGTTTTCAAGTCCTTTGCGCTTAAGCATATCCTTAAAAATAAATTCTGCCATAGGGGAACGGCAGATATTGCCGTGACAAACAAACATAATTTTCATTAGTGTTTCTCCTTGTAAATCTTATATTTATATGTTAAAATCAAATCGACATCTTTGATTAGGAAGTTTAATTATGACTAAAAAAGAAAAAGCACTTATTGTAATAGATGCGTTAAAAAAGCGTTACCCCGATGCAAAATGCTCGCTTGTCGCTTCAGCTCCTCATGAGTTGCTTATCGCAACACGGCTTTCAGCACAATGCACCGATGCCCGTGTAAATATCGTAACGGAGGAATTGTTCAATAAATACCGCAGTATAAACGATTTTGCTGATGCGGATATTGCTGATATTGAAAATATCATTCACTCCTGCGGTCTTTATAAAACCAAGGCAAAGGATGTAGTTATGATGTGCCGTCAGCTTCGTGATAACTTCGGCGGCGTAGTTCCTGACAGTATCGATAAGCTGACTTCACTATCGGGCATTGGCAGAAAAACCGCAAATCTTATTATGGGTGATGTTTACGGACAACCTGCCGTTGTAGCCGATACCCATCTTATCCGTATATCCGGTCGGCTTGGATTTGTTGATACAAAAGATCCTTATAAGGTAGAGCTTGCAATGAAGAAGATACTTCCGCCCGAAGAGTCAAACAACTACTGTCATAGAATGGTGCAGTTCGGTAGGGATGTATGCAAAGCGCAAAATCCTGATTGCAAAAACTGCGAGCTTTATGAGGTATGCAAATCCAAAGGAAAAAAGAAATAGATTTGTTCAGCCGGGAAGTATAAAAGCACTGGCTATCTTGCTTGCTGTTGACTAATTATTAATTTTTTATTAGCAAAGATAAAAGCCGCTGCAAGCACAATGCACTTGCAGCGGCTTAGCTTACGCTTAGTTGTGACTTTTCAGTTCAAGCTCGAAATATTTTTTCTGTTTGCCGTCTGCGTCAATAAGCTCGTATCTGCCGTTTTTAACAAATCCCACCCGTTCATATGTGCGAAGCGCGGGGATATTATCATCATAACAACAAATGGTGATGGTTTTGGCATTAGTATTGATTTTTGCATAGCATATTGCTTTTTTAATAAGCTGTTTTGCTAGGCCCTTACCACGCATTTCGGGCGCAAGGATAACAAAGCCTATTCGTGCTACTTGCTTTTCAGCATCAATAAATCTTACTGAAAAATGACCGATAGGTATTCCGTTTTCATCATCGGCAATTACCGATACTGCATCGGTGCTTTTGTTAAAACGGATAATATCAGAGCTTTTCACGGGAAAGCTTTGGTATTTACCTGCACACCAATCATAAAATACTGTTTGTGTATTAATCCAACGGCAAACGAGTGAAAGCTCGTCATCTGATGCAAGACGGAGCGTATCTATCATCCGTTTTTGTCATTAAGCAGCTTGCTTAACTCCTCCATAAATGTATTGATATCACGGAATTGACGGTACACGCTTGCATAACGCACATAAGCCACATCATCGATCTTTTTCAGTTTTTCCATTACCATTTCGCCGATCTGCGTTGATGAGACTTCCTTTTCGAGAGAATTTGCGAGAGCAGACTCGATTTCGTCAACCGCTTTTTCAAATGTGCTGAGTGGAACTTGACAGCCTTCGCTTGCACGAAGTATTCCGTTAAGCAGCTTATTACGGTCAAAGCTCTGACGGCTTTTATCCTTTTTAACAACAATAATAGGGAAGCTCTCGATTATTTCGTATGTTGTAAAGCGTTCTTTACAGTTCATACATTCTCTGCGGCGGCGAATACGCTCGCCTTCGTCTGTCGGACGTGAGTCAACTACCTTACTTTCTGCATAACTGCAATAAGGACATTTCATGGTCAATTATTCCTTTCTTCATCATCGGTTATGGGTTCGGCGGATTTTTTAGCTTTTCTTATTTCATACTCCGTCATTCCGAGCATAAGGAAGAAATACGGAGTAATATGCACTATACTTACATTGAAGAACATTTGAACTGCAAAAGCGAATGCCGCAAAGAAACATATCATTATATTCGGATTTTTAAACATATATTTCACTGCGCGCACAAGTTGGGTGATAAGCATACCCATATACGCAGCAAAGCCTAAAATACCGGTCGTTACAAGTGTGTGCAGATATTCATTATGAGCCGAATCTAGAGTTGTGACCTTGCCGATGGCTTCGTGATACTGTGCGGCATAGGTATCGTTAAACGCAAGCTTGAAGGTGCCGAGCCCCGAGCCGAGCAACGGATAGTCACCGAAAAGTTTTAATGAATAACGCCAGATAGCTACACGGTGGCTTCCCGCCATATCGTCAAGCGTGCCGTTGAGTAATGCGGATATCTCACCGATAAGTCCGGATGAATTCATAAAGAAGAATTTTATAATAATTGCGCCAATAACCAGTATCGCACCCTCTGCCGAGAATAATACGATAAGTATATTTTTTTGCGGCAGATCCGGTATTTTATCAATAAATAAACGGCAAAGTAAAAATGCGGCTGCGAGTAGTATACCGATGAAAAATGCAGTTCCGAATTTGAATGTGACCTCAGTATAGTTCTCACCGGAAGGGTAATTATATTTAATTACCGATGCAAGCGCAGCGGCTGCGGCGCCTGCGGCCAGGATATCCAAAAGTCGGGGCAGATACTTTCTTTGCGATGCAAATATCGGAACGGCAACAAGTAATGTAACAACAAATGCAACAAGTCCCGAACTTACATTTATCAATAACTCGGTAAATACTGCGGCGCCAAAGCAGAAGGGCAGAGCAAACCGTTCTTTGCCGTCTTTGCACACGATATAGTGAGCTCCGATATAGCAGGCAGCGACACATAGAAAGGCTGACAGAAAGTCGATATTTCCGAATGTACCTGCAAATGAAATGAACTGACCGGTGTATGCGCCGTTTGGAATAAGCCCCAACGGATTATATCCTGCAAGTTGCGGAATGCAAATAGCCGTATTTATAACAACTGTTACCGATAAAAGATATGCATATATATATCTTGCGCCGCAGGC
>JAFPAK010000304.1 GCA_017390825.1 Clostridia bacterium | reverse complement strand
TGCAGAAGTATATTATCAAAACAATAGTGCAGTTCTTTTCAAATTCTGCAGAAGTAGTTACTAGTCGATATGTTTTGTATTTTGATAGCAAGGAAAATATTATTGATTTTGATTCTGTGCTTAGAAAATATATTGGATTCGCCCTCAGCAAAATTGTTAGGACGAACTGCTATATCTATTGCATCAGGTTCAGGAATGAATGTGACCGTTTCATGCATATTAAGTTTTATCGGAAGGCGAAACATATGAAAGTAGTCACAAATATATACTTTTTTTATCTTGATATCCAGACTTCCTACATGGTCAGATGTAAGCTTATATACAAAATCCTTATTGCAGAATGGATCGCAGGAAAGCGAAAATTCACACTTATGGCTTACCTTAAGGAATGTGTTGAAAACGCTGAATTTCAGCACTATCGCCGATATAGAAAACGGTGAACGGTTGTTGACGGAAACAATGATAGTTGCATCCGATGAAGTAACCGGAGGATCAATGCTGATTTTAACTTTTGTGCAAAATCGTGTTACCAATGCAAATAGCAACAACAGCATCGGCAACGCAATTATTACGCAGAATAATACAAGTGAAAGAATATCCTTATACAAAATAAAGAATATCCCCGATACTGCTGCAACGACTATATATATTAACCAAATAGCGGTCATATACAAACTCCTTTATATTTTGGGTATCGGTGTATTTTTTAAGATCTGTGTCAAAACATCTTTTTCATCCATTGATGCGATTCTTGCTTTAGGACTTAAGGATACACGGTGAGCTGATGCATCTAAAAATACCTCTTGAACATCATCGGGAATAACATATGCACGACCTGATAAAAACGCATGTGCGCGTGCAAGCTTTGCGATTGCAAGCGTGCCACGAGGACTGAGACCCAAAAGCAGCATATCATTTTCTCTTGTCGCAGAGGCAAGGGATGTTATGTATTCAAATATCTTGTCGTCGGTGTGTGTGCTTTCGGCTATTTCACGCATTTTGATAATATCCTCACTCGATGCAACAGCTTCAACAGTTTCAAGCGGATTTGCGCCTTGTCTGCCCTTTAATATACTTACTTCACTTGCTTTATCGGGATAACCGATAGACAGCTGAATCATAAATCTGTCGAGCTGTGAGTCAGGCAGCATCTGTGTGCCGACAGAGCCAACCGGGTTTTCGGTAGCAATAACGGTGAAAGGATCCGGCATTTCACGAGTAATACCGTCAACAGTAACCTTGCCTTCTTCCATAATTTCAAGCAGTGCCGACTGCGTTTTTGAAGAAGTGCGGTTTATTTCGTCAGCCAAAAACAGATTACAAATTACCGCACCGGGTTTATAAATGAAACTGTCGGTACGCTTGTCGTACATAGAAAACCCCGTAACATCGGCAGGCAGAACATCAGGTGTGAACTGCATACGGTGATACTCAAGGCTCATTGCTCTTGAAAAAGCAAGTGCAATGGTAGTTTTACCGACACCTGGGATATCGTCAAGCAAAATATGTCCGCCTGCAATAATTGCTGTGAGGATCTTATTTATTACATTGTCCTTTCCGAGTACTGCTTTCTTAACTTCATGTTTTACTGCAACTGCCTTATCAAGCACCGTTGCTTCTGTGCGATTTAACTGCATCATAATTTAATAACTCCTTTAATTATACATATGGGCTTATTTTAGCATAAATAAAAAACCAAAGCAATTCGCAAAGATACCAAATTACTTATAATGTTTTTATTGATAATAACACATAAAAAGGTGTCACAAAATAGTGACACCTTTTATCAATTAAATCTAACTACAAGATGGGCAATTCCAAAGAAGAATTTGCATAAATGCCTTCCGAATTTGCCTCGGGTATTTAATACCGAGATTTTGAAATTGCGTCGCATTTTTTTGCAGAGTGCCGGATTTGATTTATGCATTCTGTCCCACATATCGTCAATCAGTTTGTCATGCTCATCGGAAAAATTCAAACGGGTAAATATCGTTGAAAGCATATACATCAGCTCAAGCTCATGATGTAAGTACTTGCCGAGTTTTTTGTTTGTCTTCATGATCTGAATCGGATCAGCCGAGTCAAATATACGTTCTGTAACGGTTATCTGATGTGTGCAGCGTTTTAATAGGTTATCGTTGGATACAGATTGACCGTCACGTCCTGTCCAATACATATAAAGGTTGATATTAAGATAAAGTATCTTTTCAACATAAGGTAGGGGAGCGTATATAAAGAGGTTGTCCTCATAGAAGATATGATGAGGAAGAACTATTCCGCTCATTCTGATGGTCTCTGTGCGAAGTATAGCAGAATGCAAAGTTAAGTACTGATTTATTCTGAACGAATGAGTCTCCGCCCATGAGCAAATCTTCTTTTCGGGAAAAACATTTGAGTATTTTATAGTACTGACAATGCCTTTGCCCTGTTGATAGTAGCAGTAGTTGCATACAATAAGGTCAACGCCGCCTTTTTCCTCCACAAGTTCTGCTTGATAAAGCAGATTGAGATAAGCGTCAGTATCAAGCCAGTCATCTGAATCGACAACCTTGAAATACTTTCCGCTTGCTATCTTCAGACCTGCATTGATACCTGCACCGTGACCACCGTTTGGCTGATGTATTACCTTAACTATATCCGGATAAGCTGCTTTATATTCATCTGCAATTTTACCTGTATCGTCTGATGATCCATCGTTTACTATGATGATCTCAACCTTATCACCGCCTTTTAAAAGACTGTCTACACATTTGCGCATATATTCAGCGGAATTATAACAAGGTACGGTAAATGTAATAAGTTTCACAGTTCAACGTCCTTTCAATTTTTTACTTTCTCACGGGATTTATTAAGCCTTCCGTTTGCAAGCATAAGCTTGATACGGTTTTCCTGATTTATTGCGGTAGCGCCCGGATCGTAGTCGATAGCAACAATATTTACACCGGGGATACGCTCTTTGATAGGTTTCATCATGCCTTTACCGGCAATGTGATTAGGAAGACAACCGAACGGCTGTGTACATACGATATTCTTCACATCCATTTCCGCAAGCTCGATCATTTCGGCACAAAGCAGCCAACCCTCGCCCATTTTAGTGCCTCTGCCGATAAAGCCTTTGGTGAGTGTTACTGTATGCTCAAAACTACCCATCGGGGCAAAATCACTATTTTCACACACGATCTTAATAATATCCTTTTGCTTGGATGTAAGGAATTTGTATGCAAACTTATAAACTGCTGCAAGGGGCTTGTTCACACCGTAAAGCTTCGTGTCATAAATATTGTTGAATACACAGTATAGGCAGAAATCAAGCAGCCCGGGAACTACTACCTCCGCTCCCTCTTTAATAAGGAAGTCTTCAAGATTATTGTTGCCGAGCGGCGAGTACTTAACGAATATCTCACCTACAACACCGACCTTGAGCTTATCTTCCTTGCGACGCTTGATGCGCTTAAAATCCTTCACGATTTTGACATAGTCATTTTTGACATTCCTATAGCTTATACGTTCATTTACAAGCTTTGATGCAAGCCTTTTTGTCCATTTTTCGCAAACTGCTTCAGTATCACCCTTATTTACTTCATACGGAAGGCATTGATTTTTCAGCAGCATTAAAAGATCACCGTAAAGCACAGCGTATAAGAGCTGATGCAATAATGACAGTGTTACTTTAAATCCCGGATGATTTTCAATACCTGCAAGATTGAAAGAAATTACCGGTACCTGTGGGTATCCTGCCTTCTTCAAAGCTTTTCGTAGAAGTGAAATATAGTTTGATGCACGGCATCCACCGCCCGTTTGCATAAGCAAAAGTGCAGTCTTATCAGGATCATACTTTCCGCTTTGTAAAGCATGAATAAATTGACCTATTACCAGTATTGCAGGATAGCAGGTATCGTTATGAACGTATTTAAGGCCACATTCCGAAATATGCTTTCCGCTGTCCTCAAGAAGCTCTGCATTATAGCCGTGCTTGTTGAGTATTTCGATGATGAGTTTAAAATGCATTGGGAGCATATTCGGAATAAGAATCTTATAATCCTTTTTCATTTCGACAGTAAATAAAACTTTATCGTCCTGCATTAGTATTGCTCCTTTCATCAAGTGCACCGATAAGACTGCGAAGCCGTATCTTTACTGCGCCGAGATTTGTTATCTCATCTATCTTTATCTGAGTGTAAAGCTTGTTGTTGTTTTCGAGAATAGAACGAACCTCATCGGTAGTAACGGCATCAACGCCGCAGCCGAAGGAAACAAGCTGAACAAGCTCAACATCCTTGTTTTCTGCCGCATACTGTGCTGCTGAATACAGACGTGCGTGATATGTCCACTGATTAAGCACATTTATTTTTTCAGGCACGGTAATACCGCTTACGCTGTCTTCACTGATAACAACAAAGTCAAGTGATGTCGCCAGCTTGTCGATACCATGGTTAATTTCAGGATCAATGTGATAGGGTCTGCCGGCAAGTATCATAATACGTTTATTATTTCTGCGAGCAAAGTCAATTGCTTTCATACCGTAATTTCTGACTGACTGCATATAATCTGCGTACTGCTTCATACCGAATTCAAC
>JAFPAK010000303.1 GCA_017390825.1 Clostridia bacterium | reverse complement strand
TAACATATGTGGATTGCTTTATTCTGTTTTTGCAAACCTCCAACCATTCATTACAATATGCACCAAAGCTCTTAGTTAAAGATGTGTTGTTTTTATAAGAAGCCTTTGCAGCTATCAGCTTATCCTTCGCTTCGGCATATGACCTTGCATAAACATATCCGAAAATTACTTTGCCGGATATATCATGCCCTTTTATATATCTGCCCTCCCATCGCATATCTTTCCTTTTATATATGTTTTCTCCGCGTTTAGCCATTATTGTTACCTCCTTAATATAACTTTTTTTCATACGGCTGATTTGACGGCTGAAATCTTCAATTTTGTGCAAGTGCAATAAGATTTTGCATATAAATTCATAATTAATTAACGAAATATGAAAAAATACAAAAAATTATTGAAATTACTATATAAATGTGCTAAAATCATTTCATAAGAGCATTAAGAAGTCGTGTAGCAGAGTATGCAACTCTGCGAAAATCAGGCAAATAAAAAGATGCATTACAAGTTTTCCCCCTTGTAATGCATCTTAACTTTTTATAGCTTATTTATTCTACTTCAACTCTCCAGCCGAACGGATCATCAAGCTTGCCCCATTGGATGCCTGTAAGTGTATCATAAATTTTCTGCGAAAGCTCACCGATACCTCCGCCATTGATGGTCATTACCTCGTCCTTATAACGAAGCTTGCCGACGGGTGAGATGACTGCAGCAGTACCTGTACCGAAGCACTCCTCCAAAGTACCGTTGTGCTGTGCTTCAAGCAACTCATCAACAGATATTTTACGCTCCTCGACCGGTACACCCCAATATTTGCAAAGCTCGATAACCGAGTTTCTTGTGATACCAGGAAGAATGCTGCCGTTGAGCATAGGAGTTACTACTTTGCCACTTATCTTAAAGAAAATATTCATTGCTCCGACTTCTTCAATGTATTTACGCTCAACACCGTCAAGCCAAAGCACCTGTGAGTAACCGTCATCATGTGCCTTTACCTGTGCTGCAAGGCTTGCTGCGTAGTTACCGCCGGTCTTGGTGTAACCCATACCGCCTCTTACTGCACGGACATATTCATCCTCTATCCAAATGCCTACCGGATCAAGTCCACTTTCATAATAAGCTCCCGAAGGACTTAAAATAACGATGAACAAATAATTGTCAGCAGGCTTAACGCCAAGATATTCATCAGTTGCAATAACGAACGGACGGATATAAAGTGACGTGCCGGGCTCTTCAGGTATCCAATCACGGTCAATATCAACAACTGCCTTAACTGCCTGCACAAAATCTTCTTCGGGAATTTGAGGAATGCAAAGACGCTGGTTTGAAGAATTTGCACGCTTTGCGTTCATGTCAGGACGGAATACATATACCTTGCCGTCATCACCCTTATAGGCTTTCATTCCTTCAAACATAGTTTGCCCGTAATGGAAAGATGAGCAAGCAGGGGAAACCGAGAGGTTTCCATAGGGTACGATGCGTGCATCGTGCCAGCCCTTACCGGTGGTATAGTTCATTATAAACATATGATCGGTAAAGATGTGGCCGAAACCGAGAGGCTCGCCTTTTGCGGGTTTGCTTTTCGGAGCGGTGTTTTTTTCGATTTTAATTGATAACATTTAAAACACTTCCTTATTTAATGTATTCAAGAATTTTTTCTGTCATTTCGATACATCCAAGCGGCGTTACATCGCTGTTGCCGAGGATATCAGCAGTTCGCCATCCGTCGTTAAGCACAGCATCTACTGCGTTTTCAATAGCGTCAGCCTCTTTACCGAGATCAAATGAGTAACGCAGCATCATTGCAGCAGAAAGAATAGTTGCAATAGGATTAGCTTTGTTTTGACCTGCAATGTCGGGAGCAGAGCCGTGGATAGGCTCATACATACCGCGTGTACCTTCGCCAAGCGAAGCCGAAGGCAGCATGCCAATAGAGCCGGTAATCTGCGAGCATTCATCGGAAAGGATATCGCCGAACATATTTGATGTTACAACAACATCAAACTGTGACGGACACTTTACTATCTGCATTGCAGCGTTATCAACAAGCATATCAGTAAGAGTACAATCAGGATATTCCTTTGCAATGCGGTGTACTGTTTCACGCCAAAGTCTTGAAGATTCAAGTACATTTGCCTTATCTATACTGATAACATTTTTGTTTCTCTTTCTTGCAGTTTCAAAGGCAACACGGGCAATTCTTTCAACCTCTGTAACAGAATAGCATTCTGTGTCATAAGCCTCCTCGCCGTATTTACCCTGTCTTCTGCCACGCTCACCAAAATAAATACCGCCGGTAAGCTCACGGATCATGCAGATATCAAAGCCTTTTTCAACGATATCACTACGGAGCGGACACTCTTCCTTAAGAGCCTTATAAAGTCGGGCAGGACGAATGTTTGTGAAAAGTCCGAGTGCCTCACGAATACCGAGGAGTGCCTTTTCAGGGCGAAGCTCGGGAGGGAGCTTATCCCATTTAGAATCACCAACTGCTCCACCGACTGCGCCAAGCAGTACGCTGTCTGATGCAAGGCAACCCTTTACTGTTTCCTCAGGCAGAGGAGCACCGGTAGCATCAATAGCGCATCCACCAATAAGATAAGGTGTGAAATTGAATGTGTGACCGTATTTCTCGCCGATTTTTTCAAGCACTTTAACAGCACCATCAACAATTTCGGGACCTATTCCGTCACCCTTTAACAAAGCAATGTTGTATGTCATATGTATCTCCTTATTTAATAGTTCCGTGTTTAATGGCCTCAACAAGACCGCCCTCGGAAATTATTTTCTGGATGAATTCAGGGAAGGGAGCAGCGGTGTATTTCTCGCCGGTTGTTTCATTTACGATAACACCGGCATCCATATCAGCGTAAACGATATTGCCCTCATTTATTGCATCGACCGCTTCGGGACACTCAACAATAGGAAGCCCGATATTGATGGAGTTGCGGTAGAAAATTCGCGCAAAGCTTTTTGCAATAACAAGTGAAATTCCGCTTGCCTTGATTGCAATGGGAGCATGCTCACGGGATGAGCCGCATCCAAAGTTGTAACCTGCAACCATAATGTCACCGGGAACTACACGCTCAACGAAGGTGGTATCAAGATCCTCCATACAATGTGATGCAAGCTCTTTTACGTCAATTGTATTAAGGTGTCTTGCAGGAATGATAACGTCTGTATCAACATTATCGCCGTATTTAATAACTTTACCTTTAAAATCCATGGTTACATTACCTCCTTGGGATCGGTAATTCTGCCTGTTACAGCACTTGCTGCCGCAACCTCGGGGCTTGCAAGATAAACTTCGGAGTCAACATGTCCCATTCTGCCGACAAAGTTTCGGTTTGTGGTAGCAACTGCACGCTCTCCTGCCGCAAGTATGCCCATATGACCGCCAAGACACGGACCACAGGTCGGAGTTGATACGATAGCACCGCACTCGATAAAGGTTTTAAGAAGTCCTGCTTCCATTGCTTCAAGGTATATCTTCTGTGTTGCAGGAATTATGATACAGCGTACATTCTTAGCAACCTTTTTGCCATTCATGATTTCAGCAGCAGCCTTAAGATCTTCATATCTACCGTTGGTACAGCTTCCGATAACCACCTGATCGATAGTTATATCGCCGGATTCTGCTGCAAGGTGTGTATTCTCCGGCAGATGGGGGAAGGATACTGTAGATTTGATTTGTGAAAGATCGATCTTATAAACCTCATCATACTCTGCATCAGCATCAGCAGAATAGATCACAGGCGTTTTGCCACCTGCATTTTTAATATATTCAATAGTAAGATCATCAACCTCGAAAATACCGTTTTTAGCGCCTGCTTCAATAGCCATATTAGCCATACAAAGTCTGTCTGCAACAGAAAGATTGTGCACACCCTCACCGCAAAATTCCATTGATTTGTAAAGCGCACCGTCAACGCCTATCATGCCTATGATATGTAAAATAACATCCTTGCCGGATACATATTTGTTGAGGCTGCCGGAAAGCTCAAACTTGATAGCAGATGGGACTTTAAACCAAGCCTTGCCGGTAGCCATACCACAAGCCATATCAGTTGAACCGACACCTGTTGAAAATGCACCGAGAGCGCCGTAGGTGCAGGTGTGTGAGTCAGCACCGATCACGACATCACCCGAAACAACAAGACCTTTTTCGGGGAGCAATGCGTGTTCAATACCCATTTCGCCAACATCATAAAAGTTTGTTACATCATATTCATTAGCAAAATCACGGCACATTTTACACTGAGTAGCTGCCTTGATATCCTTATTAGGAGCAAAATGATCCATAACAAGTGAGATCTTGTCCTTATCAAAAACACCGTCACAGTCAAGCTTATTAAATTCACGGATAGCAACCGGAGATGTAATATCGTTACCGAGAACCATATCAAGGTTACACAGAATAAGCTGACCTGCCTTTACTTCATTGAGTCCTGCATGAGAAGCGAGGATCTTTTGAGTCATTGTCATACCCATAAGCAAAACAACTCCTTTATATTTCGATTATTGCGCCTTTATCAGCAGAGCTGACAAGCTTTGAATACTTTTTAAGATAACCCTTAAGGTCGGTTTTGACCTTTATCTGTATCTGCTCCTTGCGTGCTGCCATTTCCTCTTCGGAAACAAGCAGATCGATCTTGTATTCTGGGATATTGATAGAAATAATATCACCCTCTTTTACATATGCGATAGGGCCTCCATTTGCTGCTTCAGGAGAAACATGGCCAATAGAAGCACCTCTTGTAGCACCGGAGAAGCGTCCATCGGTAATAAGTGCAACTTCTTTATCGAGTCCCATACCGCAGATTGCAGAAGTGGGGGAGAGCATTTCTCTCATGCCCGGACCGCCGGCAGGACCTTCATATCGGA
This sequence comes from Clostridia bacterium, assembly GCA_017390825.1. Next base: position 11,951 of record JAFPAK010000303.1, on the reverse strand, counting down.
TAACAACAACATCACCGGATTTGATCTTGCCGCCGTAGATAGCTTCAATTGCATCCTCCTCGCTGTCAAATACACGGGCAGGGCCTTGGTGAACAAGCATTTCTTTTGCAACTGCACTGCGTTTTACTGCTGCACCGTCGGGAGCAAGTGAGCCAAACAGTACTGCAAGACCACCTGTTTTTGAATACGGCTCATCAATAGATTTTATTACCTCATGGTTCTTCGGCTCAAACGGAGCAATATTTTCAGCAACCGTCTTACCTGTAACAGTAATAAGTGAAGTATCAAGCGCTCCGGTCTTGGCAACCTCGTTAATAACCGCATGGACACCGCCTACTGCGTTAAGATCCTGCATATGGTGATAACCAGCAGGTGCAAGGTGACAAAGGTTCGGTGTACTTTCAGAAATAGTGTTTACATAATGCATATCAAACGGCACGCCTGCTTCGTGAGCGATAGCTGTAAGATGAAGCAATGAATTTGATGAACAACCGAGCGCCATATCAATAGTAAGTGCATTACGGAATGCGGCTTTTGTCATAATATCAAGCGGCTTCAAGTCCTCCTTTACAAGCTCTACAACACGCTCACCGGCAGTTTTTGCAAGACGGAGTCTTGAACCGTAAACTGCGGGAATAGTGCCGTTGCCCGGAAGTGCCATACCCAGCGCCTCGCAAAGACAGTTCATAGAGTTTGCAGTAAACATACCCGAGCAGGAACCACAGCCGGGGCATGCATATTCTTCAACATAATCAAGTCTTGATTTAGATACGGTGCCCTGCATAAATCCGCCAACAGCTTCAAAAACGCTGTTCAGATCCATACCCTTGCCGCCGCATTCATCCGGCAACGAGAGCATAGGACCGCCCGAACAGAAAATAGCAGGAATATTCAAACGTGCGGCAGCAATAAGCATACCCGGCACGATCTTGTCACAGTTAGGAATAAATACGAGTCCGTCAAAGCAATGAGCCTTGCACATACACTCGATGCTGTCTGCAATGATCTCACGGGTAACAAGTGAGTATTTCATACCCTCATGACCCATAGCTATACCGTCGCAAACTGCGATAGTGTTAAATTCCATAGGAGTACCGCCGGCTGCAAGTACGCCGTCTTTAACGGCACGGGAAATATTGAGCAGATGGCTGTGTCCCGGAACTATCTCGTTAAATGAGTTTACAATGCCGATAAGCGGTTTTTCGATTTGCTTATCGGTAAGACCGTTGGCCTTCAAAAGTGAACGCTGCGGCGCTCTTTCAGGGCCTTTTTTCATTTTATCACTGTTCATTAAAATAACCCTCTTTAAATGAAATGTTTAAGCCAAATCAGGGCAGGCATTAAAGCCTGCCCCGAGCAGTAGATAATTATTCTTTGATGATTTCTTCCTTGTCGCCCCAGTTCATCTTGTTACGGAGGTCTGCGCCTACCTTTTCAAGCTGGATCTCTGACTGGATCTTCTTTGTAGCATTGAAGAAAGGACGGTTTGCCTGGTTCTCGAGGATCCAATTGCGTGCAAATGTTCCGTTCTGGATCTCTGTGAGGACCTTCTTCATTTCCTTCTTTGTTTCCTCTGTGATAATACGAGGACCTGTTACATAGTCGCCGTATTCAGCAGTATCGGAAATTGAATATCTCATACCTGCAAAGCCTTTTTCAAAGATGAGGTCAACGATGAGCTTCATTTCGTGGATACACTCGAAGTAAGCGTTTTCGGGCTTGTAGCCTGCTTCAACAAGAGTTTCAAAGCCTGCCTGCATCAAAGCTGTTACACCACCGCAAAGTACAGCCTGCTCACCGAAGAGGTCAGTTTCTGTTTCCTCACGGAAGGTTGTATCAAGAACGCCTGCGCGTGCGCCGCCGATACCGAGAGCATAAGCGAGTGCGAGGTCGTGTGCATTACCGGTTGCATTCTGCTCAACAGCAACAAGACAGGGAACACCCTGACCCTTTACATACTGTGAACGAACTGTGTGACCCGGTCCTTTGGGAGCAATCATAATAACATTTACAGTTTCGGGAACAATGATCTGCTTGAAGTGAATGTTGAAACCGTGTGCAAATGCAAGTGTCATACCGTCACGGAGATTGGGAGCAATATCCTTCTTATATACTGCTGCCTGCTTTTCATCGTTGATGAGGATCATAACGATGTCAGCCTTCTTAACAGCGTCAGCTGTGTTGAGGACCTCAAAGCCGTCGTTCTTTGCTCTTACAGCAGATTTTGAGCCTTCATAAAGTGCGATGATAACATTTACACCGCTATCACGAAGGTTCTGTGCGTGTGCGTGTCCCTGGCTGCCGTAGCCTACAACTGCAACGGTCTTTCCGTCGAGCAGTGCGAGATCACAGTCTTTCTCATAATACATTGTTGCCATAATTAAAAACTCCTTTAATATAATTTAGAGGTTTGTTACAACCTTAATTAATCATTATCATGCTTTAACATCTTGTTGCCGCGTTCCATTGCGATAATACCCGTACGGCACATTTCAATAATTCCGTAGTTGTCCATTATCTCAATGAATGCGTCAACCTTGCTTTTATCACCTGTTATTTCAAGTGTAACACTTTCCGGCGAAAAGTCAATGACTTTCGTACGAAAAACATTAGCAGCATCCATAATATCCTGTCTTGATTTTGAATTTGCGGAAACTTTCATAATAACAAGCTCACGCTGAACACTTGAAGTATCAGTCATTTCAACTATCTTTCTTACATCGTAAAGCTTTGAAAGCTGCTTTATCATCTGGTCTCGTGCAAATTCGTCACCCGTCATAGTAACCGTCATTCTTGAAAGTTCGGGATTTTCCGTAACACCAACTGTCAAAGAGTCAATGTTAAAGCCACGGCGTGAAAACATACCCGATATTCTCTGCAAAACACCGAACTTATTATCAACCAACAGGCTGATTATAAATCTTCTCTCCATAACATAACTCCTTATTTAAGTATCAGATCGTCAACCGATTTACCTGCCGGTATCATCGGCAGTACACGCTCATTGTTGTCGATAATGCAGTCGATAAGAACAGTTGAATTTGTTTGAAACGCTTTGCTTATGCATTCATCGAATTCAGCTTTTGTAGCTGCACGCATACCAACAGCTCCGAAAGCCTCTGCAAGCTTAACAAAATCAGTTGCTCTGTTGAGTGTAGTACTCGAATAATGCTCGTTATAGAATATCTTTTGCCATTGGCGTACCATACCGAGAACACCATTATTCATTATAATAATAACAAGCGGAATACTCTGGCTTACCGCAGTAGCAAGCTCGTTTAAGTTCATACCGAAGCTTCCGTCACCCGTAAATAACACAGTACGTTTGCCTGTACCGATACAAGCACCGATAGCAGCGCCCATACCAAATCCCATTGTACCCAAGCCACCGCTTGAAATAAATGTTCGCGGATCTCTGAAATCGTAATGCTGTGCAGTCCACATCTGGTGCTGACCAACATCGGTTGCGACAGGTGTAGAAGCATCACTTATCTTGTTTACAGACTCGATAATGTCGTACGGAGTAAGCTCGCCTATTCGGTCGCCGGTGTATTTGCTTTCGGTATCACGGAAATCGGCAATAAGTGTCTGCCAATGATCGTGTGTTTGTCGTGGGAGAACATTGCATATTTCTGCAACTGCTTTTTTTACATCGCAGGAGATACCGAGCTTAACATTAATATTCTTATTTATCTCTGCTGCGTCGATATCGATATGTATAATGTCAGCACCGGCTGCATATTTTTCCTTGTTGCCGGTTGCACGGTCTGAAAAACGAACACCAACTGCGATTATAAGATCAGCCTGATACATAGCCTTTGTTGCGGCAAAATGTCCGTGCATACCAACCATGCCGAGTGAACGCTTATTCGAGGAGGGTACTGCGGAAAGTCCCATGAGTGAGAAGCCGATAGGTGCGTCGCAAAGCTCTGCAAGCTTCAATATCTCGTCCTTTGCATCGGCTGAGATAACACCGCCGCCACAGTAAATGTACGGACGCTTTGCTTTCTCGATAAGCTCGAGCGCTTTATTTACCTCTTTTTCGCTTATCTCGCTCTTTCTGACAGTTTTAACTACGGGCACAGGCTCATAATCTGCAACGGCTATCTGTACATCCTTGGGAATATCAATAAGCACAGGGCCTGGTCTGCCGGACTTTGCGATGCTAAATGCCTCACGAACCGTATCAGCAAGCTTTGTAACATCCTTTACAATGTAGTTATGCTTTGTGATAGGCTGTGTAACGCCGTAGATATCGACCTCTTGAAAGCTGTCACGACCCAAAAGATCGCAGGGAACGTTACCGGTGACGGCAACCATCGGAACAGAATCAAGAAAAGCAGTTGCAATACCTGTTACAAGGTTAGTTGCGCCGGGACCTGATGTTGCGATACATACACCGACTTCACCTGTTGCTCTTGCGTATCCGTCAGCAGCATGAGCAGCGCCCTGCTCATGAGCGGTAAGCACATGGTTGATTCGGTCACTAGCAAGATACAACTCATCATAAAGATTAAGTACTTGACCGCCCGGATAACCAAATACGGTTTTAATACCCTGTTCAATGAGCGTTTCGATAAGAATTTTTGCACCGTTCATCTCCATTTTTGTAAAACCCTTTCTCTTTCAAAAAAAGCCTGTGGTTTATGTTGTTAAACCACAGGCAAATAAAATTTAAATAAAGCGGAAACCTTAATTTAGATTTTTGCACTTATGGCATAACAACCAGCACCGTTAATCACGACACTAAGGACGACGATGCTGACTAGAATATTCACAAGTGCAGAAAAAATAAACATTTTGATCGGCTCCTTGAAAAATCCAAACATAAATCTTTTGATATAATATCACGATTTGCATAAAAATGCAACTGATTTTATAAGATTTTATGAATTGGCACAAAAATCATTCAAATTCCTTTTGAAAAATATATATTTTTTACATGAATATTCGTTTTATGCAAAAATGTTGCAGAAATACTGTTATTTCTCTCAAAGATGAGGTATAATACATATTATAATAAAGATAAAATATTTTAGTGCTTTACTTGACTAATACGATAAAGTGTGCTATAATGCAAAACATACGAGCTGAAGGGAGCATAATAAATGCAGCAGAATACAGAAAACCGGCTGTCAAAACTGTATGAACAATACGGATATAAGCGGTACATAATGTCAAAATTCGAGGAATATGACTTGTACGCAAAAAATAAGAACTTTATAAATAATGAGAATATTATTACGTTTACAGATCTACATGGTAGACTTCTTGCGTTGAAGCCTGATGTTACACTTTCTATTGTAAAGAATACCGCAGGAGATAATGAGAGCTTAGTTAAGGTGTATTATAATGAGAGTGTTTTTCGTTCATCCAAGACTACGCACGATATAAAGGAAACTACACAAACAGGGCTTGAGCTCATCGGTGATATCGATCTGTATTCGCAGGCAGAGGTGCTTTCGCTTGCGTGTGAAAGTCTTAAAGCTGCAAGTGACGATTATCTTATTGATATTTCACATATAGGTTTTGTTTCGGGACTTGTTGATGAGGCAGTTGAGGACGAGGTATTGAAAAATGAGATATTGAATTTTATCAGCCGCAAAAATACACACCAGTTAAAAAAACTGTGTGAGGACCATGGAGTCGACGCTGATATTACACAAAATCTTGTAAAGCTCGTTTCTATCTATGGCGGATTTAAGGATGCCATTAAGTTGGCAAGAGAGCTTGTTGTTAATGAAGCTATGAGTTCATCACTTAATGAGCTTGAGCGTATATATGATGCGGCAAGTGTGCTTTGTGACAGTTCAAAGGTGAACCTTGATTTTTCTATCGTTAACGATATGCGCTATTATAACAGCGTCATTTTCCAGGGTTACATAAAGGGTGTGCCGGACTATGTGCTTTCAGGTGGACGGTATGACCGTATCGTTCAAAAGATGGGCAGAGATGCAGGGGCTATCGGCTTTGGTATCAATATTGATATGCTGCCTACCCATTCAAATAATAAGCAGTATGATGTTGATTGTCTTATTGTTTGCGGCAAGAATACCGATGAGCAAAAAATTGCATCTGCTGTGAAAAATGCTCATTTCAGCGGTAAGACCGTCAGAGTAACGAATGACGAAAATACAAAACTGAAATATAGAGAGCTAATCAATCTTTAAGAGGTAATTTTAGTATGGAATACATTAATATTGCTCTGCCAAAGGGCAGACTTGGAGAAAAGGTATATGATTTGCTCGAGTCTGTCGGCTACGGTTGCGAGGATATAAAAGAGAATAACCGACGTCTTATATTTGAAGACAGTAAGAATATGGTTCGTTACTTCTGGGTAAAGCCTTCCGATGTTGCGATATATGTCGAGCATGGCGCTGCGGATGTCGGCGTTGTTGGTAAAGATATCCTTCTGGAGTACGAACCGGATGTTTACGAGCTGCTTGATCTGAAATTCGGAAAATGCAGAATGTGCGTTGCGGGCAAAAAGGGTGTTGACAGTTACGGAAGGACAATCCGTGTTGCAACCAAATTTCAGAATATTGCCCGTGATTATTACACAAAAACCGGCAGAAGCATTGATATAATCAAACTTAACGGTTCAATAGAGCTTGCGCCGATACTCGGTATGTCGGATGTCATCGTGGATATTGTTGAAACGGGTACTACCTTAAAGGAGAATGACCTTGAGGTCAAGGAGGAAATAGTACCTATCAGTGCAAGATTTATTGCAAATAAGGCAAGCAGCAAATTTAAGAATGAAGAGCTCGGCAGAATGGTTGAAAGGATCAGTGCCGTGATTGATCAAAAGAGGTAAGTGAAATGATACGCATTATAAATAAAGAAGATTTAAAACCGGATGATATTTTCTATCGCCGTGTTGTGTCCGAGGATATAAGCGCAACTGTCAGGGATATTATCGGGAATGTTATCGAAAACGGCGATAGGGCATTGCTTGAATACAGTGAGAAATTCGATAAGGTAAAGCTTGAGAGCATTGAAGTAACTAAAGAGGAGATAGATAAGGCATACAACAGTGTTCCAAAGGAGTTTATAGATATTCTTAATGAAGCAGCAGAAAACATCCGCGTTTTTCACCGTAATCAGCTTCGCTCCAACTTTATGATAACCAATGCTGACGGTGCGGTTCTCGGTCAGAAATACATACCGTTAAACAAGGTAGGCCTTTATGTTCCTGGCGGCACAGCACCGCTTTCATCTTCAGTTTTGATGAATTGCATTCCCGCTAAAATAGCAGGCTGTAACGAGATAGTTATGGTCACACCTCCGTCAAAGGATGGTAACGTTAACGCTGAAATTCTTGCTGCTGCAAGAGTGGCAGGTGTAGATAGAGTGTTCAAGGTTGGCGGTGCACAGGCTATAGCAGCTCTTGCTTACTCAACAGAGTCAATACCGAAGGTGGACAAGATAGTCGGTCCGGGTAATGCATATGTTGCTGAAGCGAAGCGCCAGGTTTACGGACTTGTTTCCATTGATATGATTGCAGGTCCGAGCGAGATACTCGTAATTGCTGACGGTACTTGCCGTGCAAAAAATGTTGCGGCTGACCTTCTCTCACAGGCAGAGCATGATAAAATGGCATCTGCGGTGCTCGTGACAGACAGTAAGGAATTGGCCGCTGCCGTTTCTGACGAGCTTGAAAAGCAGATACCCCTTCTTTCAAGATGTGAAATAGCACGCACATCTATTGATAACAATGGTAAGATAATTATCACAGGCTCTATTGATGAAGCGATCGAGATAGCTAATGAGATCGCTCCGGAGCATCTAGAAATATGTGTTGACAATCCGTTTGATTATCTTGACCGTATAAAAAATGCCGGTTCGGTATTTATGGGTAAATACTGCCCCGAAGCACTTGGAGACTATTTTGCCGGTGCAAATCATGTTCTTCCCACAAGCGGTACTGCAAGATTTTCAAGTCCTTTGTCGGTAGATGATTTTATCAAGAAGACACAGTTTATGTACTATACAAATGATGCGCTTGGTAAGGTAAGCGACAAGGTCGCTTATTTTGCGAACAAGGAGCAGCTTGGTGCACATGCCAGAAGTGCGACAGTAAGATTTGAGGAAGATTAAATATGAGCAGATTTATAAGCCCTCGTTTTGACAGGCTTTGTGAATATGTCCCGGGCGAGCAGCCTCAGGATATGCAGTATATCAAGCTTAATACCAATGAATCACCTTATCCTCCGTCAAACGGCGTTTTAGCGGCGGTTGATGAAGATCAGGTCAAAAAGCTCAATCTTTATCCTGATCCCGATTGCAGCATGCTTTACAAAAAAGCAGCGGAAATGTACGGTGTTTCACCCGAAAATATCGTTGCCGGAAATGGATCGGACGAGATATTAAGCTTTTGCTTTGCCGCTTTTTGCGACAAAGATACCGGGGCTGTATTTCCCGATATTAGCTATGGCTTTTATGAGGTGTTCAGCGAATATTATAATCTTGATTATAAAAAAATTCCGCTAAATTCCGATTTTTCAATATCGCCCTCCGATTATTTTGGTGCGAATAAAACAATTTTTATTGCAAATCCCAACGCACCCACGGGTATTGCGCTTTCGCTTTGCGACATTGAGAATATTCTCAAAGCCAATCCCGATAATGTTGTTGTTATTGACGAAGCGTATGTTGATTTCGGCGCCGAAAGCAGTATAAGTCTTATTAATAAATACGATAATCTTGTTGTTGTACAGACTTTTTCAAAGTCACGGGCACTTGCCGGTGCAAGACTTGGCTTTGCCATAACTAATAAGGAGCTTGCAAAGGATCTTAATAAGCTTCGCTTCTCCTCCAATCCGTATAATATCAACCGTCTTACAATGCAGGCAGGTATCGCCGCTATTGATGATAATGATTATTATATGAATAATTGTAAAAAAATCATTGCTACAAGAGTCCGTATCAGCAATCAATTAAAAGCACTCGGATTCACCGTTACAGAATCTTATTCTAACTTCATTTTTGCAAAGAGTGATAAGATATCGGGGGCAGATTACTATAAAGCGCTTCGTAAAAACGGCGTGCTTGTCCGTCATTTTGGTGGCGAAAGAATTAAGGATCATGTGCGTATTACTATCGGAACAGATGAACAGATGGATACGCTTATTGAAAAAACCAAACTGATATTAAAGGAGTGCTGAAAAATGCGTTCATTCAGTATTAACAGAAAAACCAACGAAACAGAAATTTCGCTTGATCTTTGTCTTTCCGGAAACGGAAAATATGATATTGATACAGGCTGCGGATTTTTGAATCATATGCTTGAGCTGTTCAGCCGCCATGCAAGATATGATCTTACTGTAAAGTGTGTTGGGGATACACAGGTGGACTATCATCACACCGCAGAGGATATCGGCATTGTGCTTGGCATGGCATTCAAAGAAGCGCTCGGTGATATGAAGGGCATTGCACGCTACGGTGATATCATTCTTCCTATGGATGAAACATTGATTATGTGTGCTGTTGATATTTCGGGCAGAGCATATCTTGCTTTCGACGCTGACTGTCCCTCATGTAAGGTCGGCGATTTCGATACCGAGCTTTGCGAGGAGTTTTTTGCGGCATTTGTCAGAAATGCAAATATAACTCTGCATATCAAAAAGCTTGCCGGTACAAATTCACACCACATAATTGAAGGTGTGTTTAAAGCGGTTGCACGTACACTATCAAAAGCAACTTCGATTTGTGAAGCATACAAAGATGAGATCCCTTCAACCAAATGTGTGTTATAATGATAGCAATTGTTGATTATTCAGTTGGAAATCTGTTTTCACTTAAAAGCTCACTTTCTGCAATAGGGTATGATGCTGTCATAACCGGAGAGGCAGAGGTGATAAGAAAAAGTGATAAGATATTTTTGCCCGGTGTCGGTGCGTTCGGTGATGCAATATCAAAGCTTCGAAGCACAGGACTTGATAAGGTAATTATTGAGGAAGCGAAAAATGGCAAACCGCTTTTCGGCATTTGTCTTGGTATGCAGATGCTGTTTGATAAAAGCTATGAGTTCGGTGAATATGATGGTCTCGGTCTTGTTTCAGGGGACGTCGTTCCGTTAAAAGGCGTTATTAATGATAACTTGAAAATTCCTCACATCGGATGGAACGGACTTTCAATAACCGCAGACAGCCCTATTTTCAAGTATATTGATAACGGCGACTGTGTTTACTTTGTTCATTCGTATTATGCAACAAATTGTGACAAAAGTGTTATTGCAACATCTGAATACAGTATTCCCGTAACCGCTGCCGTGCAAAACGGCAATGTCTTTGGTACACAGTTTCATCCCGAAAAAAGCGGTAAAGTAGGACTTGATATTTTAAAAGCATTCTGTGAAATGTAAAGGATAATAAATAATGAAAATTTTCCCTGCAATCGATATGTACGACGGAAAAGTAGTCCGTCTGTATAAAGGTGACTATAATGAGATGACCGTGTATTCGGATGACCCGCTGAAAATTGCAAAGCAGTTTGAAAATGCCGGAGCAGAATACATACATCTTGTTGATCTTGAAGGAGCAAAGGTCAATTCAACACCAAATTTTGAATATGTTAAAAGCATTGCACAAAATACTGATTTAAAGGTCGAGATAGGTGGTGGAATCCGTTCTGTTGAAACTGTTGAAAAGTATCTTAATGCAGGTGTTTGGCGTGTTATTTTAGGCACAGCTGCAATACAAGATCCCGAATTTTTAAAGGCATGTGTTGATAAATACGGTGCAAAGATCGCAGTTGGTGTTGATATAAAAGAGGGCTTTGTTGCAACACATGGTTGGACTGTAAACAGCGGTATTACCTGCGATGATTTTATATCGCAGCTTGTAAAGCTTGGTGTAGATACCGTTATCTGTACCGATATTTCAAAGGACGGTGCAATGAAGGGGACTAACCTGGAACTGTACCATGATCTTTCAGCAAAATACAAGATCAAGATAGTTGCCTCAGGCGGCGTGTCATCCTATTCAGATGTTGAGGCGCTGGTTGCCATGGATATATTCGGTGCAATTATAGGCAAGGCGCTTTATAACGGCGCTATTGATCTTGAAAAAGCGGTAGCGATGAGTAAGCTTTAGGAGTATTATATGATTACTAAACGAATTATACCTTGTCTTGATGTCCGTGCAGGCAGAGTTGTCAAGGGTGTGAATTTTGAGGGAATAAGTGATGTTTCTTCGCCGGTTGAGCTTGGAAAGTATTATTCCGACAGCGGTGCGGATGAGCTTGTTTTTTACGATATAACCGCATCATATGAGCAACGTTCTCTGTTTACCGATATACTTACAGAGGTTGCAAGAACGATATTTATTCCGCTTACAGTGGGAGGTGGAATAAATACGCTTAATGATTTCGATCGTGTTTTGAAATGCGGTGCAGATAAAGTAAGCGTAAATTCGGGCGCTATCAAAAATCCTGAACTGATATATGATGCTGCAAAGCGTTACGGTTCACAATGTGTAGTGCTTTCTGCTGATGTAAAGAGGGTGGAAGGGAAGTTTCATGTTTTCCTCAACGGTGGCAGAGTTGATACCGGTATGGATGCTATCGAGTGGATAAAGCGTGGCGAACAGTCCGGAGCGGGCGAGATAGTTCTCAACTCAATTGATACCGACGGTGTAAAGAATGGCTTTGACCTCGAAATGCTCAAAGCAGTATGCGATGTTGTATCTATTCCTGTCATTGCATCGGGCGGTGCAGGCAGCAAGGAGGATTTTGTAACGCTGTTTAATACTCTTCCCGGTGTTGATGCAGGACTTGCAGCTTCAATATTTCATTTCGGCGAGGTCACGATCCCCGATCTTAAAAATACGCTTAAACAAAACGGCATAAATGTCAGAATATAAAGTGAGGTAGAACTAATGCTAAATATAAATGAACTGAAATTTGATGAAAAAGGACTTATTCCTGCGGTAGTTGTTGATTACAAAACT
>JAFPAK010000302.1 GCA_017390825.1 Clostridia bacterium | reverse complement strand
CATTGAAGATGATTACACCTTCATCATTTTCGATGTGCCTTATGCAGAAAAAGAAAACAACAATCTTATATACTTCACGGCACCTGTCGGTGTTGTAGTTACCACAACAAATGTTATAACCATCGCAAAGACTGATAACCCTGTTTTGATGGATTTTTCAAAAGGTGTAGTGAAGGGTGTAGAAACATGTCATAAAACTGAATTTGTACTTACTATGTTTCTCAGAATGGCAACACGCTTTCTTGCTTATCTGCGACAAATAGACAGGTATTCTTCAAATCTCGAATCGAAGCTTCGTAAATCAATGAACAACAAGGAACTTGTTCAGCTTCTTGATTTGCAGAAATCACTTGTATATTTTCAAAGCTCGCTTAAATACAATGACCTGACAGTTATGAAGATCAGCAAAGGCAGAGTGCTCAAAATGTACGAAGACGATGAAGATCTGTTAGAAGATGTATTGATCGAAATGAAGCAGGCTATCGAGATGACCAACATTTCTTCGTCGGTCCTTTCTAATACAATGGGAGCGCTGTCTTCGCTTATTTCAAACAACCTTAACGGTGTCATGAAGGTGCTGACATCGATAACCATTCTTATGGCTATCCCGACAATGATATTCAGCTTTTACGGTATGAATATCGGTGAAGGTTTCGGAGGCGGCTTGCCGTTTTCGGGCAACATGATATTTGTTTGTATTTTTACGGTAGTTGTAACTATTGCGTGCGGAGTAATATTGCGTTGGAAAAAGTTACTTTAGAATAATTGCGGAGTTAAAAATGAAACTAATTATAATTCGTCACGGCGATCCTGATTATGAAATTGATTCACTGACCCCAAAAGGTAAAACAGAAGCAGAGCTTTTATCCCAAAGACTTCAAAAAATGACTATTGATGATATCTACTGCTCGCCTCTTGGCCGTGCAAAACGTACTGCAAAACCATATATTGAAGCGACCGGTAAAGAAATCAAGATAGTACCTTGGCTTGAAGAATTCAATTATGCTACTGTTGTTGATCCTGAAAATCCTGACAGAAGAAAGCAGATATGGGATTTTTCACAAGAGTTCTATGCAAAAACAACTATGCTACATAGAGTTGATGAATGGTATAAGACTGATTTTATCAGCAATTCTAATGTAAAAAAGGCGTATGATGCTGTATGTAACGGACTTGATGAGATGCTTGCTTCTCACGGTTATATACGAAAGAACGGCTATTATGCGGTTGAACACGGCAACCACGACACGGTCGTACTTTTTTGCCATCTCGGTGTTGAAGCGGTATTACTTTCACACCTTTTATTTACATCTCCGCTTATATTTTCACAAGGTTGTTGTCCTTTGCCTACATCGGTAACGAATCTTGTGACTGAAGAACGCAACAAAGGAATAGCTCTTTTCCGTTGCTCAAGCCTTGGCGATCTTTCTCATCTCTATTCTGCAGATGAACCGCCGGCGTTTGCCGCTAGATTCTGTGAATGTTATGAAGATAATACTAGACATTAAGGAGTTATTATGAAAAGATCATTAATACTATTATCATTAGCTATATTGCTGATGTTTACATCCTGTACTGCCGCAACCCAGCCGCAAAATGTAGCCACTACCTATGCAAACACAACACAAACTGTTTCATCAACTGTTACAACAACTATATTATCAACTGAAGAAACAACAACTGTTTCTATCAGTGAACTTGGTCTTAATTTACTTAAAGATAAATTCGGTGAAACCGACCCGCAAACCGATAATGAATATTCCTGGGTATATGAAGGTACTGAAACTATTAATAATGTAGAATATCTTAATTACCGTATGTCGTGGATCATCAATGAGCGCAAAAGTTATCTCTACAATGT
>JAFPAK010000301.1 GCA_017390825.1 Clostridia bacterium | reverse complement strand
TTTTGCCTCTTTGCCCAGTATACGGCATCGGTGCACTGATGCTCGATATAATACTATCTCCATTTATTAACTATCCGATAATATGTATCGTAGGAGGCGTAATAATTGGAACCGTCGCTGAGTATTTGTATGGGTTCTTATGCAGAGCCTTGTTTCAAGTAGATTTATGGAATTACAGTGAATTAAAGCATAATAAATCCGGTCTTATTGCACTGCCCTTTTGCGTAATATGGTGCGTGCTCTCATCTGTTTATATATATACTATAAAACCGCATACAGATATCATTATTTATAATTTTCCCTTCTCAATCGCGGTGTTTTTATTGACATTATTTGTTAGCGATATGATATATACGGTATTTCTGTTAATTAAGATAAGAAACGGGGCAAGCATAGAAATTCTTGCCTGCCCCATAATAAACAAAACAAAAGGCTGAGTGATTTCACTCAGCCTTAACTGTATATTTATTTTCTATTGATTGCCTCTTTTGCTTTTGCAACCAAATTTTCTGCTGAAAGACCGTAGTGCTTGAGCAACTCTGCAGCTGAACCTGACATACCAAATTCATCATTAATGCCAACTCTTACAACAGGAGCAGGCTTTGTGTCACAAAGCGCTTCACAGACAGCACTTGAAAGACCGCCAATGATTGAATGCTCCTCAGCAACTACTGCACAACCTGTTTTGCCGATTGACGCAAGAATGGTATTAGTATCAAGCGGCTTAATAGTGTGAACATTGATAATTTCAGCGGAGATGCCCTCTTTCTCAAGCATTTCGCCTGCAATTCTTGCTTCGTTTACCAAAAGACCGGTAGCGATAATAGATACATCTGTACCTTCCTTGAGAACAACAGCCTTACCTACTTCAAATTTATAATCAGCTTCATCATTGAATACCGGAACTGCAAATCTGCCAAAACGCATATAAACAGGACCGTCTATCTCAGCAGCAGCAATAACAGCAGCTTTTGCTTCAACTGCATCAGCAGGATTTATAATAGTCATACCCGGAATGGTACGCATAAGAGCAATATCTTCATTACACTGATGTGTTGCACCGTCTTCGCCAACTGAGATGCCCGCATGAGTAGCACCGATCTTTACGGGAAGATGAGGGTAGCCGATAGAATTTCTTACCTGCTCAAACGCTCTGCCTGCTGCAAACATAGCAAAGCTTGAGGCAAATGTAAGCTTTCCGGTTGCAGCAAGGCCTGCTGCAATGCTCATCATATTCTGCTCTGCGATTCCGCAATCAACAAATCTTTCGGGAAATTCCTTTTTGAATTGACAGGTCATAGTAGCACCTGCAAGGTCTGCATCAAGCACGACCATATCTTCGTGTGTTTTGCCAAGCTCGCAAAGACCTTCGGCATAACCCAATCTTGTAGCTTTACTAATTACTTCTGACATAACTTTACTTGCCTTTCTTTTAGATTAATTATGCTTCAAGCTCTGCAAGAGCCTTATTTAATTCTTCAATTGCAACTGCATACTGTTCAGCATTAGGAGCCTTACCGTGCCAACCGCATTGATTCTCCATGAAGGATACGCCCTTACCCTTTACGGTCTTGCCAACTATACAAGTAGGCTTACCTTTGCACTCCCGAGCTGCCTTATATGCAGCTTCGATTGCATCAAGATCGTTACCATCAATACAGATAACATTCCAACCAAACGCCTTAAACTTCTCATCGATCGGCATCGGAGAAACTACTTCATCAAGTGTACCATCAATTTGAAGATTATTGTAATCAACAAATGCAACCAGGTTATCAAGCTTACGGAAGCCTGCAAACATTGCTGCCTCCCATACCTGACCTTCTTCGATCTCACCGTCTCCAAGCACGGTATAAACACGGTAATCCTTATTTGACATTTTTGCTGAAAGTGCCATACCGCAAGCAGCAGAAATACCCTGACCGAGTGAACCTGTACTCATATCAACACCCGGAATATGTTTCATATCGGGATGACCCTGCAAAAGCTTACCGATCTTACGAAGGTTTTTTATCTCCTCTGTCGGGAAAAAGCCTTTAAGCGCAAGTGCTGCATAAAGAGCCGGCGCTGCATGACCTTTTGATAGAACAAAACGATCACGGTCAGCCTTTTTAGGCTCCTTCGGGTCTACATTCATTTCGCAATTGTAAAGATAAGTCATTACCTCTGCGATAGAAAGCGAGCCACCCGGATGACCTGCTTTTGCGTTATAAGTGCCTTCGATAACACCCATACGCACCTTGCACGCAAAAATTTCTAATTGTTTTTTAAGAATGCTGTCCATACTTTTCTCCAATCTTTGGTTTTATTGCAAGCAAAATAATTTATCTTTAATTATTTTAACACATATTCATCACAAAATCAACAAATTCCGCAAATCCGCCTTCAGAACAAGTTAATTTTGTTACATATCCACACATTTCTTTTATATCATCCGGTGTGTCCGCAACACAAGCGCCTAAATAAGCTGCATTTATCATCTCACAATCGTTATAATAATTACCGATTGCAAAAGTCTTATCACGGTCTGCACCTACATGATCTGCAAGAGAAAGAAGGGCACTGCCCTTATCAACGCCGATAGCTCCTGCCTCCATAAACAGTCGGTTTGTATCAAGAATATTGATAGAATCAGGCTTAATGGTTTTAGCATACTCACGAATTGCTTTGATTCCATCTTCTTCATCGGTTATGAGGAGCTTCTGCCACGGCTTTTCAGCAGCAATATCAAACGGTACATCAACTATATCGACCTTTTCATACGATAAATGGCGCCTTACAACATCGTTGGCACGGATTATCATAATATCCTTGCCGTTGAATGCCTCTATGCCCGCATCAGGAAATTTATCGTATATCTTTTTTGCGTAGTCCTTTATATCCTCGGGCAGGTCGATAGAATCAACTATCTCGTCCTTGTCGTAATCAAAAAGAATGTGACCGTTACAGGTGATAACAGGACAATTAATATCTATTCCTTCAATAATGCGACGAGCACTAATCACTGCTCTGCCTGTTGCAACAGTAAACTTACCTCCGAGTGAAATATAGCGGCGGATAGCCTCAATATTCTGCTTTGGTATTTCATTTTGATTTTTATATAGCGTACCGTCAAGATCGGTGGCAATCAAATAATTATCAAATCTTTTCATTGTTTCCTCAACTTATTGAGTAATTCCTTAAAATACTCAGGAAGTTCGCTTTCAAATTCCATATACTCTCCGTTTGGATGTATGAAACCGATAGTTTTAGCATGAAGACATTGCCCGCTAAATTCCGAATAGGTGTGTTTTGGATTATATACGGGATCATTAAATACAGGGCGAGAAATATATGCCATATGTACCCTTATCTGATGAGTTCTACCTGTTTCGAGTTTAAGACGAAGATGAGTATATTTTTCAAAACGTTCAACGATCGTATAATGTGTTATAGCATTTTTTGAGTTCTTATCAGTTACTGTCATCTGCTTACGCTTTACAGGATGACGGCCGATCGGCGCATCGACTGTACCACTTTCCTCACGAAAACCTCCGCAAACAACAGCCTCATACTCGCGCTTGAAGCTATGCTCCTTTATCTGATGAGCAAGAAAACGGTGAGTACTATCGTCTTTTGCGACGATCAAAAGGCCGCTGGTGTCTTTATCTATGCGATGAACGATACCCGGACGAATGACACCGTTTATTCCCGAAAGCGATCCCTTACAATGATAGAGCAACGCATTAACTAAAGTCCCCGAATAATTGCCGGGTGCCGGATGTACTACCATACCTTTGGGTTTATTTACAACAAGAAGCTGTTCATCCTCATAAACAACATCAAGTGGAATATTTTCAGGCTTGGCAGTATCATCAACAGGATCAGGAATAGAAATACAAACACAATCTCCGACATTGACCTTACTGCTTTTTACAGCGGTTCTTCCGTTAAGCACGACTTTACCGTTATCAATCAACTGCGCAGCTGCATTTCGTGAAACACCGATATGGCTTTCGGCAATAAACTTGTCTATGCGTTGACCGCCTGCATCTGATATCAACTCAACTGTTTTCATTTTGCTTACCGTCAGTAAGATTCTGAACAGCATCCTTTTTGAACAGTATAACTGCAGCGAGTGCAATACATCCGACTACAACGCAGCAATCAGCAAAATTGAAGATATAATCCATAAAGAATGCATCCAAAAAATCAATTACATAGCCAAGAAAAATACGATCAATCATATTACCTATACCGCCGGACACTATCAATGTTATACAATATACAACCAGCGGTGAAGTTGTTTTTTTACTGAAAAAAACATACATTAATACACACAAAAACACAACGGTGAGTGTCATAAACACCCAACGCTGGTTTTTAAGCATACCGAGTGCCATTCCGGTATTTTCACTATACTGCAAATCGAGCAAATAAGGAATTGCAGTAACTGCTCCGCCGCCTTTTAAAAGGGTAGCAGCGAGGTATTTAGTAAGTTGATCGATCACAACTAAAATCACAGCAGCTGCAGCGGCAATTATCTTATGTTTTTTCAATTTAAGCTTCCTCACTGAAAGCATTTTCTTCAATTGTCTTTTCGACTAAATCAGATCCATCATGTATTGCCGAGAGGGCTTCAAGATGTGATTTATATCCATTGATAACAGATGCCTTGAACTCAGCGATCATACCCTTAAGCTTATTATAGTATGCGATTTCAGCAGCAATACTCTTATCTGCCTCAACCTTGATATTAGCAGCTCTCAACTGTGCCTGCTCAAGCAAAGACTTTGATTTAACTGTTGCATTGTCCATTATTTCTCTGGCATTGACATTAGCCTCATCAAGCATCTGTTGAGTTACTTCTTTAGCTTTTGCAAGCAATGCATCTGATTCTGCTTTTGATTTAGCACTTATAACAGCAGCTTTTTCTTCAGCCTCCCGAAGAATAGCATCGCCGGTTTTCTGAGCTGAAAGAATTGCTGATTTTACTGAATCCTCGCTGTTTTTATACTCCTGAATCATATCAGTAAGTGCCTCGATCTTATCAAGCAGCTCCTTCTCACGCTTCTGCATCGTTTCAAAGTCTGTTGCTACATCCTCAACAAATGCCTCAACATCCGAACTCTTGTAACCGCCGATTCCGCTCTTTTGAAATTCAATTCCTCTGATTTTTTCTGCTGTAAGCATGAAATACATCCTCTCTTATATTTTTCTGCGGCATTCAAGACGCAATCTTCCTTTTTTAGTCAGATTTGCCACAGAATCAATTATATATTTGCCGTGTTTACGGACAGATAGGGTTTCTCCCTCCTTGACCGTGTAACTGACACTTCTATTCTCTACGCCGCTTGTAAACACATTGCCGGATATAATAAGTTCCGTTGCCGCAGTTCTACTGTTGTTTGTGATTGCTGCTACGATACAGTCCAACCGTGCAGATGCGATCGTTTTTGTAATAATTTCGTACTTATTATCTACTTGGATATCATAAGGTGCACCGGTAGTTATCCTCACACCAACTCTGCCTATTTTTGTTATTTGAGATACAACAAATCCGGCTATGTCATCATGAATAAAGACAACCGTTCTCCCCTCGCCAACAACGATATCCCCAATCTTTTCCCGTGTTATCCCAAGTGCCATTAAAGAACCGAGAAAATCACGATGATTTAATGAATATTCTTTTTTATATTCAAAAGTGAGCGCCGTGATTGGAAATTGCGTATCCTCTGCCCAATCCGGCAACGCAGCAAATATTACTCTTTCTGCTCCTTCATATCCGCCAAAAAGCAGAAATCTGCAATGCTTATTTTTGGCATATAGCTGAACTATTGAACATTCATGCTCATTCAGAAATCCAAAAAACGCAGGAATGTTTTTGGTACAGCATCGCTTTATTGTATCTTCAGCTCTGGCAATAATGAGATCATCGCCGCATTCCATCAGATGTAAAGTCCGCTATTTTCAAGCTCATCCAACAAAAGATCGCCCATAATATCAACATTGAAAGGAGTGATAATAAATGTGCTGTTTGCTACTCTTTTAAGATTGCCTCTGTTAGCGTATGCAACACCGCTCAAAAAGTCAACAAGGCGGCGTGATACTTCTTTGTTGGTGGATTCAAGATTAAGCACTACTGTGCGCTTGTTATT
>JAFPAK010000300.1 GCA_017390825.1 Clostridia bacterium | reverse complement strand
GGCTCGGTTGGGCAAAAGAGATTTTCAAATTTTATATTCAATAAATTCCAATTTATCGAACAGTACAGTTGCGCATCTAATCGCTTTTCTTACCTGCGTTTACGCACCGTTATACTGCTCTTTTGCAAAGAAAACGACAGTTTCAACAGAAACTGTCGTTTTTAGTTTTATTGTTACGCAGTGATATTTGTCTTGCGACAAGTTATATTCGCTTTGCAAGTTTTGTAGGTGAATATCATTAAAGTATGAATATGAGAGTGCGACTTCGTTTCGTATGCTTTATCAATAATGTGCGATCACATTCACAGTAGATATTTTTGCCCATGAGTTTGCGTAAAAGAACTTATCCTTGTACTCGGGTAGAATATCCTCTTCAAGTTCAGGTATATTCTTTATCTTACCGTTCATATACTCCGCAAGACGCTCACGGCAGCTTTTGAGCCTTCTTTCAAGACCGCCCATGCGCAGATCCTGAACATCAAATCCATTTGGCTTGTTATTAGAAAACCACACATTTTTAAATGAATTATAAAATGCATCAAGCCTAATAAGCATTTCATCATAATCAGCGATAAGCAATTCAAGTGCTGCTTTGTCACCGCTGCGGTAAGCAGCCCGCGTACGCTTGCCGATAGTATATTTTATCTGCATAAACCGGCATAACTTCTCATAAGCATCAAAAAGATATCCGTATTCTTTGCCGTCGATTTCAGATAACTTATCAGCACACTTATCATAATTCGGTACAAAGCCATCCTCGACAGTGCAGTCATAAATTCCGTAAAAACAGTCATTATAGAACATATATTTTTCCGGATTGTGATTGGTGTTTGTCCACTCCGGATCAGCGGTATCGGGTAGGTCTAAAAGCATGAACGAGTCAAACTCAATGCCAAACTCAGCTAAAAATCCTGCTTTGATTTTTTCGATATCGCAAACGCCTTTTGCGAGGCAGGAAGCGTAATAAAGCGATGGTAGTACCGCAAAATCGGAACATTCCTTACCATCGTCACCCCAAAGAGTGAAGATAATGTTTTCAATGTTATTTTCGATTGCCGAAGGGATTTGTGCATCAAGCGTTTTTAATGTATATCCATTTCTCGGTGCAAAGCCATTCCAGCACCAAAGACCGCCTGCAAACCAGATTTCGTTGTTAAACTGCTTGTGTGCTGTGAACATTTTATCATAACGCTCACGGCTTGTGCTGTAATAATCCCAATATACAAGATCAAGCTCATTCGGAACAAGATTTTTAACCTTTTCGTCAATTACTGCATCTGGGCGGTTGTACTCGCCGTTTGTTGCAAGACGGAAGAACATATCACTCCAGATAAGCGGCTTGAAAGAGTGCGCCTTTGCAATTTCGCAAACCCTGTCAAGATGCGAGGTAAGGATATCAAATCGGTTTGTATAGCCGTGCTTGTCAAGATATTTGCCCAGTCCGAGCATATGCGCCTCATCCATACCGAGATGCACCGTACGTGAGGTGAAGCACTCCTCAAGAGTGCTGAAAATATCCTCAATAAGTGCATAGGTTTTGTCCTCGCCGGCAAGGAGAATGTCACCGCAATCGCAAATATCGGAATAAGCGCTCCACCGCATAATAGCGTTAAGGTGAGCAAGCGTCTGAATACACGGAATAAGCTCAATTCCGCGCTCTGAGGCATATGCATCTATCTCCTTTAATTCTGCTTTGGAATATCTGCCTCGCAGATATCCGAAATACGGTTGGTTTTCCACCTCATAGGTATCCTCGGTATAAAGCATGAGCGTGTTATAACCAAGACGGGCAAGAATGTCAATATATTTCTTGACCGATGATACCTTCATAACGGCATTTCTTGAGCAGTCAAGCATTACTCCAAAATGTTTAAAACTCATTTTTTCATTCCTTTGTATAAAAATATTCTTCCACCGATGATAATGCCGGAGATGATCTGTATTTCTTCGGCATCAATATCTCCGATTGCTGTATTTTCTGCAACTTTGACTATTTTTGCCGCAGATCTCAATACTGCATGGCTTGCTGTTATGCAGAGCGTTGCAAATTATCGTTTCATCACAGCCTTTATCAATGAAAATGATATCATATAAAATACAAAAAAACAAGTGTATATTTAGTTGACAAACAAAAATATATATAGTAAAATCAATTACAGTCAGTCGCAGTCTCCTGACTTAAAGTAAAACAAAGGAATGATCAAATTGAAAAAGAAAACTGCTTTTTTGGTGCAGAGTGCTCTTATAGCTGCAATCTACACCGTACTCACACTTATCCCGGGAATTTCCGCTATCTCCTACGGTCCTATACAGTGCCGTATTGCAGAGGCACTTTGCGTGCTGCCTATGCTTACTTCTGCGGCAATCCCCGGTCTTTTTGTAGGATGCATACTCAGCAATGCGCTTGGTGTTGCTATGGGACTTAACCCAACCGGCTTTGTTGATATACTGTTCGGTGCATCGGCAACACTTATTGCAGCACTCGTATCATATTTTCTGCGTAATGTTGCAATAAAGGGCTTCCCTGCGTTATCCTTCCTGTCACCCGTGATATTCAATGCGGTGATAATCGGAGCAGAGCTTGCCGTTTTTATACCCGAAGCAGGCGCATATTGGCTGAACTTCACAACAGTCGGTATCGGCGAGCTTATTGTTATATGTGCACTCGGAATACCGCTGTTTTATATTTGTAAAAGAAAAAACATTTTTAATAAAGGACGATTTTAAATATGGGCAATGCCTGCGAAAGCTGTTGCTATTTTGAATACGACGAGGAATATGACGATTATATCTGCACAATAAGTATGGATGAGGATGAAATCGGCAGATATCTTTCGGGCGCTGACGATTTTTGTCGGTACTACCGTCCGTATGATGAATATGGCATCGTCCGCAAGCAAAATTAGAGCATAATGTATATAAGGGCATAAAGCAGCCAATCACTAGTCTTTTCCTCATTCATCAGAACAAGGATCAGCACCAGAAGTAAAGCCTGCTCGGAATTTTCACCTATCAGCTTTTTTATATCAAGAGCCTGCAAAAAGCTGAAAATACCGTTCTTTTGCTGAACGGGAGTTGTGGCTTTGTGCTCGTTTTTATGCTCATTTTCCTGATTTTTCAAAGGTGGAGCTTGAGTTGGCTGCGATTTTGAGCGTTTGTTCATATCACGCACACGCATAATTGCGTCCTGCTGCATTCGTTGAAGCTGCTCTTTTGTATAATCCATTTAAAATCACACTCCGAATAATTCACCGATACCGCTGTCTTTGAGCAGCGGTAAAATATTTGCAAGCTTTAAAAGCGTCATCGCTCGATCAAGCTTTTTTTGCCGCGGCTGAGACAGATGCGGGCGAAGTGCCAGAAGCAAACGCACATCATCGCTATCGTTGTTTTTAAAAGCGGAGGCGAGCTGCATCATACTGCTTATCTGTGATGGGGATAAAGAAGGCGTGCTGTCTGTGTTTTTCGATTCACTCTCGCTGTTTTGCGACAAAAACTGACCTGCGAGGGAACGGATGGTGTCCATTCCCTGCGGATCGTTCAGCAACGAGGTGATTTTTTCTGTTAAATCATCCATTATTTGTCGCCGGAAAGCTTTTTAAGCAGCGCCTGAGCCTCTTTTGAAGCAAGGATCTGATTGAGTTTTTCCTTGTCGTTCATCACATCCTCTATCTTTTTTCGGTCAGCGTCGCTTAAATTTTTCATAATGTTGTTAACTTTGGATTTATCTATCATACAACACACTCCTTTATGTTAATATTTATGAAAGGATATCGCTTATTATGAGAATACTTGTTGCATCAGATGCTCACGGCAGAGTGCTGCCTGTTGAAAAGGCAATTGAAAACTTAAAGCCTGATAAGCTGATATATCTTGGCGACGGCGCAGACCATGTGGAGGAGCTTTCCTATATTTATGATGATATTGATTTTTATATTGTCGGCGGTAACTGTGATTTCGGCGATTATAAGCTTGCTGATGAGATTTGTATCTGCAAAAAGAAGATATTTTTTACTCACGGGCATATGTATGATGTCAGCTTCGGACTTGATAAGCTGATAGCCGCCGGTAAGTCACGAGGCGCGGATATCGTGCTGTACGGTCACACTCATGTGGCATACGAGCAGTATATTAACGGAATGTATATTTTAAATCCCGGATCGCCGACATCTCCAAGACAAGGTAAGTGCAGCGTCGGTTTTGTTGATATCACAGATAAGGGCATAGTGACCGGAATTGCACCGGTATAAAACTTTACAATTTACTGTTTGTGTTTTATCAATATGTATGATATAATTGTTTATAACAATTCTCTTATTGTGAGGAATTAAAATGAAAATGCAAAAAAAGAATATTGCGGCGATCGTGCTCGTGGTTTTCTGTGCCGCAGTAATACTGCTCACATCAATAAAAATTCTTACTATCCCAACTGATGCATCGTCGCTTGCATCGGGTAACTATTCGGGTGCGCTTATCAACGGCGGTACCGTGCTTGATGATGAGGGTCTGTTGTTTTATTCTACCGGTAACGGCGTATACCGCACCACTCCTTCGGGCGGCAAGGGCGAAAAGATATCCGAAACCGGAGGTAAATATCTTCAGGCATTCGGTGCGGAATATTGCTATCTTGACGGGGATGACCTTATAGCTTGTAATTTTCTCGGCGAGAATAAGCGTACAGTTCTTTCGAATGTACGCCAGCCTCATATAGTAGGCGGAATAGTATATTTTCTCGACAGCGAAAACCGCATCATGCGCTATTCCGTGCGCTATGATAAATATTATGAGGTGGTCAACACCGACAATCCCGACTGCCGTTTTGACGTATATTTCAACCGTGTTTACTATACTGCGAAGGACGGCACGCTGCATACCGTCCGTTCAAACGGCAAAGAAGATACCGTAATGGTTGACGGAGACAACATCACACGATTTATGATAACCGGTCAATATGTTTTCTATCTTGATGACGGTTATGTTTGTTCGGCTCAAAGACTTTCGGATTCCGACAAAATGCATATCATACCGATAGTTGAAGCAGATAATTTTACGGTAATGGATGAACGCATCGTTTACTGTGTTGACAATAAGGTGTATTACGGCGAGCTTAATTCGCTTGCAAATGAGGTCAAGGACTATGAACCGTATCTTCTCACTGAAAATTTCAGCGAGGTCATGTGCGGAGAGGATTGCTTCTTCTTCTTTGATAAAGACGGCGTGCTGTGCAGCGTTCCACTTGAATACAACGGCGAAGGGCCGGTAAGATACTGATGAGTAAAAATTATTTGTTTTTTGATCTTGACGGTACGCTTACAAATTCTATGTCGGGTATATTTGCAGGTCTGCGTTATGCTTTCAAAAAATGCGGAGTAGAGGATCGCCCCGACGAAGAACTGAAAAAATATATCGGGCCGCCGCTTATGTTTTCATTTGTCAATTATACGGGAATGAGCGAAGAACTTGCGTGCAAGGCGCTTGCAGCATACCGTGAGTTTTACAGAGAGACCGGCGTTCATATGAACACGCTTTATACAGGTATTGCCGATATGATAAAAGCCTTGCATAAGGCAGGTAAAAAGCTGTATGTTGCCTCCTCGAAACCGGAGGAGCAGGTTCGTATCATAATTGAGGAAAACGGACTTTCGGAGTATTTTGAATTTATCGGCGGCGCAACGCTTGATAAATCAAGAGCGGATAAAATAAGTGTACTCAGATATGTTATTGAAAATGCCGGTGCCCCGCCGGTGGAAGAATGCGTTATGATCGGTGACAGGCTGTATGATGCTGAGGGAGCTGACTATTTCGGTATGGACTGTATCGGGGTTTTATGGGGCTTTGCAGAGGATGGCGAGTTTGATCGCTTTGCAAACACCAAAACCGTTAAAACGCCTGATGAGCTACTTTTAATTGTATAAGGATTGATAAAATTGAAAAAAATATACGGCGAGGGAGCAATTTCAATGATTGCCGCACGCAGGGGATTTGTTTTTGCAGTTGCAAAAGACGATGAGGAGAGTGGCAAAAGCATCATCACCTATTTTCAGCATGATTTTGATAAGGGAGCAACGCTGCCTGCTTCAAGAGGTGTGTATCTTACGGAAAAGTTCGGTCAGAATTTTGACTTTTTTATGAAAACGGTTGAGGACTTTTTCAATACTATTGCCGTGTCACTTGAGGATGGAAGGACTTTTGTAATGCACCCCGGCGGATCAGCATTTGTGTTTGATGCTAACGGCAGACCAAAATGGCAAGGCAGACTTAAATATAAGGGTTTCGGTCCTGCGGATGCTGTGGCGGACGGCAACAGTGTGTGGTGTTCGTATCCCGAAAACAATGCGGTGATAAAGTTCAACACGAATTCAATGCTTGCGGATTTCCGTATTGCTGGCGGCGGTAGCGATGAGCTCAGCGCTCCGCACGGTCTGTTTTTGCATAACGGCGAGCTTGTAGTAACATCTGCGCAAAATGGCAGAGTTATTGCGATAAATCTTGATAATTTCCGTGAGCGTGTTATTTATGAAAGCGGTGAGCCGATCTATCAGTATATGAAGATCGATTCAAATGAAATTATACTCACAAAATCGGGTATATATAAACTCTAGGAGGATTAATATGAACATTTGGCATGACATCAGCCCCGAACGCATTGCTCCCGAAAAATTTTCGGCAGTAGTTGAGATTTCCAAGGGCGGTAAAAACAAGTACGAGCTTGATAAAGAAACAGGACTTTTGCGTCTTGACAGAGTTTTGTACACCTCAACACATTATCCCGCAAACTACGGATTTATTCCCCGTACATACGGCGATGATAATGATCCGCTCGATGTTTTGGTGCTTTGTCAGGAAGAGATATTGCCGCTTACTATCGTTGATTGTAAGCCTATCGGTGTGCTTTATATGAGCGATGGTAAATCTAATGACGAAAAAATAATTGCTGTTCCCGTGCGCGATCCGTCATACAACTGTTATGACGATATTTATCAGCTTCCGCGTCATATTTATGATGAGGTTTCAAATTTCTTCGAGGTTTATAAAGCGCTTGAGGGTGTAAAGACCGAGGTCAAGGATGTAAAAGGATATGATGAGGCGGTCGAGGTAATTAAAGCGGCACGCAAAAATTATATTGAAAAATTTTGTTAAAGCTTCTGATTTGTGAATAACAAAGCGTATATAGGGCAAGAATATAAATGCCCAAATGGGCGCATATTCACAAAGGAGTTGAGCGTAAATGGATAAAAATCACGGCAACAAGTCTATTGAGTGTGATGTAGTTTCCTGCCGGAATCACTGCACAACAGAAAACTACTGTGCGCTTGATAAGATCAAGGTAGGTACACACGAATGTAATCCTTCAATGGATCAGTGCACCGACTGTCTTTCTTTTGAAGCAAAATAAAATTTTATGAAAAGCGACCGAGTTTGCGAGACTTCTCATAAGGAAGTCTCGCAGTTTTATTCGCCTTAGGCGAGTTCTATTGCTTCGCAGTGATATTCGGCTTATGCCGAGTGGTATTCGCTTTGCGAGTTTTCGAGGTGAATAAAATAACACTGAAACCGAGAGGTTTCAATAACACTATTGCCACAAGGCAATAATATCACTCCAACAAAGTCGGAATATAACTTGAATGACTATTAGTATTTATGTATAATAATTTTAGAGGTGATGACTTTGGCTGATAGTGTTTTAAGGGATAAAGCAAAGGAATTTGCAAAAACTATTGTTTTTCTCTGTCGTGATATGAAAGCAAATCATAAGGAATCAGTTTTAATAAATCAACTACTTCGTTCCGCTACTTCAATCGGTGCAAATTTACACGAAGCACAATACGCACAGGGGACAAAAGATTTTATTTCTAAACTTGAAATTGCTCAAAAAGAGTGTTACGAAACGGAATATTGGCTTGAACTTCTATTTGAAACTAATTGTATGAACGGAGAAGATTATAAAACATTACAAAACGATTGCGGGGCAATTCGCAGAATGTTAATTTCTTCACTTAAAACCATTAAATCAAAATAAGGGTTTGGGCTTAGCCCTTGTCACCTTTTGTACATACAAATGCGATGCTGGTTCTGTTAAGACAGAGAGTAATTATTTTCATTCCGGTTTCAACAAAATTAATGATAATTTTAGAAAGTAAACCGCAAGTATGTGTATCAAGGTGAATGTATATGATATACTTTTTTGCAAAGGAGTGATTATTTGTGGATCAAATCAAAATCGGAAAATTCATTTCCGAAAACAGAAAGAAACAATTCTTAACACAGGAACAATTAGCTGAGCGATTGAATATAAGCAAAAATGCAGTTTCAAAGTGGGAACGAGGTTTGAATTTGCCTGATGTTTCAATTATGCAAGATTTATGCAACGTACTACACATTTCCCTGAACGAGCTTTTTATTGGCGAAAAAATTGATGACAATGAGTATAAAAAGGTCGCCGATAACAACTTATTGGAAGCTTTGGAAAATAGTTCGTTTACACTAAAAGAAAAAATAGCATTTTTCAAGAAAAAATGGAGAAAAGAAAATAGATTTAAAATTGTTTTTTCTTTCATGGTGTGGTGCGCCTTGGGCATTGCGTTAAAATCTCAAAATGTTGATCATGCACTTATAGGAGCAGTTTCGGGTTTATTGAGCGTGTTATTTTATGCT
>JAFPAK010000299.1 GCA_017390825.1 Clostridia bacterium | reverse complement strand
TTCTGATTCATCAAGATTAGGCAGATAGCCGTTTTTATTAAGATATTTTGTAGCAAGTGTTGCAATGTCCATAAGGTTTATCGGTTTTGTTCTGCCGAGAGCCTCACGGTCTGAAAGATACTCGTTATAAGCATCCTGCAAAAGCTTATCCTCAAACTCAACACTGTCGATGGTAGTCAGGAAAGTGGTATGACGGCAATGGTCAGACCAATATGTATCAATCATACGTATCTCGGTGATAGTAGGCTCACGGTTTTCTGACTTAAAGTAGTCCTGGCAGAACTTGATATCATCATTATCCATTGCAAGACCGTAGCTCTTTACAAACTCAGCAAGACCTGCTTCGTCAAGTGACAAAAATCCTTCAAGGGTTTCAACACTTGTCGGTATTTCATAATCGGTTTTAAGCGTATCAAATGTGCCCATCGAAGCCTCACGGCACTCAACTGGGTTGATGATATGATTTTTGATGACTGCGATATCACTCTCGCTTAATTCACCGCTGAAAAGATAGATCTTTGCAGTTTTAACAACCGGGCGCTCTTTCTGCGAAATGATCTGGATACACTGTGCTGCAGAGT
The DNA here is from genome assembly GCA_017390825.1 of Clostridia bacterium. The sequence goes on along the minus strand of JAFPAK010000299.1, from coordinate 7,322 downwards.
CTGCGCGCTGATCAAACTGTCCCGGCAGATATTCAACTGCAAGCACGAAATCTGCTCCGTTTTCATCTAATGTATCGGTTACGATATCGAGCTGCGGCTCTGCAAATACAGTCATTTTGCAGTAATCAAAGAGTTCTTTATCAATATTTTCAACGTCATAGCGATTAAGGATACGAACGCCCTTAAGCGCATTGATACCCAATAACTGCTGAATCTCTGTGCAAAGCGATGCAGCTTCGTTTGCAAGCTCTGCTTTTTTCTCAACAAATACTCTGTAAACCATTTTTAATCTCCTTGTAACGCCGAAAGCGCCTTTTTTCCTATATCCTTGCGGTAATATGCATTTTCAAACGATACTGTTTCCACTCTTTTATATGCATTTTCAATAGCCGATTTAATATCATCTCCGGTAGCAGTAACACCCAGTACACGACCTCCTGCGGTAACTACCTTATCACCGTTAAACTTTGCACCGGCAATGAAAACCTCGTCCCTTATTTCATCAGGAATGCTTATTTCAAATCCTGTTTCGTATTTCTGCGGATAACCATCGGACGCCATTACAACACAGCAGCAAGCGCCGCTTTTAAATTTAACATCAACGTCCGAAAGAGTGCCTTCACGAACCGCCTTCATAACAGTAAACAGATCAGTTTCCATAAGCGGAAGCACTACCTGTGTTTCGGGATCTCCGAAACGGCAGTTGTATTCAATTACTTTAGGGCCATCCTTGGTTATCATAAGACCAAAGTAAAGGCAGCCCTTAAATGTACGTCCTTCTGCATTCATTGCATTGATGGTGGGAAGGAATATCTTTTCCATACATTCAGCGGCAATGTCCTGTGTATAATAGGGATTAGGTGCAATAGTACCCATACCGCCGGTGTTGAGTCCCTCGTCACCGTCCTTAGCACGCTTGTGATCCATCGATGAGATCATCGGCACAACTGTTTTACCGTCGGTAAATGTTAATACCGAAACTTCAGGACCTGTGAGGAATTCTTCAATAACTATTCTGCTGCCGGAGTTACCGAATACCTTGTCCTCCATCATTGAGCGGACTGCATCCTTTGCTTCTTCATAGCTCATTGCAATGATAACGCCTTTGCCAAGAGCAAGTCCGTCAGCCTTAACAACGATAGGAGGTGTTAAGGTATCTATGTATTTGATTGCACTGTCAGCATCCTCAAAATACTCAAAAGCAGCGGTGGGGATGTTGTATTTTTTCATCAACTCTTTTGAAAACACCTTGCTGCCTTCAATAATAGCAGCGGCAGCATTAGGACCAAAGCATGGAATGCCCTTTTCTTCAAGCGCGTCAACGCAGCCGAGCACCAACGGATCGTCGGGGGCAACAACTGCAAATTCAATGCCGTTTTCTACTGCAAATTTTACGATATTTTCAATGTCCTTTGCACCAATGGCAACACATTCGGCATCATCAGCCATTCCTGCATTGCCCGGAAGTACATACAGCTTGTCTATTTCATTGCTGCATTTTAGTTTTTTAACGATAGCGTGCTCTCTGCCGCCACCGCCTACGACCATAACCTTCATTATAATGCTAAACCGCCCTTCTTAATTCTGGTATTGCTTGCAAACGCTTTCGACTGCCTGAGGAAGTATTATCCATTCAGCCTCTTTCATGACCCGCTTTTGCAGGGTTTCCGGAGTATCGTTAGGCAATACATCAACTGCTTTTTGCATAATGATCTCGCCGCCGTCGGTTATCTCATTAACAAAATGCACCGTAGCACCTGTCACCTTAACGCCTTTAGCGAGCGCTGCTTCATGTACATGCAGACCATAAAAACCGTCACCGCAAAATGAGGGGATAAGACTTGGGTGGATATTTATTATGCGTTTGTCATACTTCCTTGTGAAATCAGCAGAAAGTATACACATAAAGCCTGCAAGCACTATTATATCTATACTGCGCTTTTCAAGCTGATCGATGATTTCTTTTTCAAAATCAGCGCCGTATTTCTTTTTGCTGATACAGATCCCCTCAATACCGGCATTCTCCGCTCTTGTCAGCGCATAGGCATTTTCGGAGCTGGATATAACAACTTCGATCTTTCCGCTTTTGATGATTCCGCTTTTTTCGGCATCTATCAGCGCCTGCAGATTAGTTCCTCCGCCGGATACCAGCACCGCAATTTTGGTTAACATAAAATCACTCCGTCATCACCCTCAACGGTCTCGCCGAGGATATAAGCATCTTCACCTGCTGACTTAAGCACTTCAATAGCTTTGTCAGCATCTTCTTTAGCTACAACAACGGTCATACCCACACCCATATTGAAGGTATTGAACATTTCACGCTCATCAATACCGCCTTTCTTGGCAGCGATACTAAAGATAGGCGGAGTCTTTACAGCAGCCTTTTCGATCTTAGCGCTGATACCATCTGGGAGTGCACGCGGAATATTCTCAAAGAATCCGCCGCCTGTGATGTGAGCGATAGATTTGACCGTAACCTCATCAAGTAACTTCAAGATGGGCTTAACATATATCTTTGTAGGAGTGATAAGCACTTCACCCAAAGACTTACCGCCATATTCTGCAACTGGAGCGGTAAGGTCAGCGTTATCAACATCAAAGATCTTTCTTACAAGTGAATATCCGTTTGAATGGAAGCCGCTTGAAGGAAGTGCAATAAGCACATCGCCTGCTTTAACATTGCGGTTGTCAAGTATTTTAGATTTATCAACAACACCAACACAGAAGCCTGCTACATCATATTCATCAACATCATAAAAGCCGGGCATTTCAGCAGTTTCACCGCCGACAAGCGCCGCACCGGATTGAACACAACCTTCTGCAACGCCTGACACTATCTCCGCAACACGCTCAGGCACATTTTTACCAACTGCAATGTAGTCGAGGAACAAAAGCGGTTTAGCACCACAGCAAACGATATCATTTGCACACATAGCCACGCAGTCGATACCGATAGTATCGTGAATATCTGTCAAAAATGCTAACTTAAGCTTTGTGCCTACACCGTCGGTGCCGCTCACCAATACCGGTTTTTCAATACCGGTAAGATCCATTTCAAAAAGACCGCCAAAACCGCCGATGCCGTCAAGCACACCGCTTGTAACCGTTTTAGCAATATGCTCCTTCATAAGAGAAACCGCTTTGTAACCGGCAGTAATATCAACGCCTGCCTCCTTGTAGCTTTCAGAGAAACTGTTTTTATTCATCGTTCAGGTTTCCTTTCAAATTTTATATATTCTTTTCGGATATTTTCTTATTGAATTTGTTTTTGCGTGTTATTACCGGCGCTTCGGTCGGATATTCACCGTCGAAGCAAGCGGTACAGAAGCCCTGACATTCCTTGTCATATGCAAGCTGTTTTGTTGCTTCAAGGCTAAGATATCCTAAAGTATCAACATCAATTATCTTTGCTATCTCGCTGATAGAGTGATTGTTTGCAATAAGTGCCTCTCTTGAGCCGATATCCGTACCATAGTAGCAAGGCTCAATGAATGGGGGAGAGGAGACTCTCATATGTACCTCTTTTGCACCTGCATCACGAAGCAGCTTGATGATTCGTGCACAGGTCGTACCTCGTACTATAGAGTCATCAACCATGACAACCCGCTTGCCTTTTACAACACTTTCGATAACATTAAGCTTGATTCTGACCTTATCTTCACGAGTTTTCTGACCGGGAACGATAAAAGTTCTGCCGATATACTTATTCTTGATAAAGCCTATTTCATACGGAATACCCGAACCCATAGCGTAGCCGATAGCAGCGTCAAGACCGGAATCGGGAACTCCGATAACCACATCTGCTTCTACCGGATGCTCCTTGGCGAGGTGCATACCTGCACGAAGGCGTGCATTATGTACTGAGCAACCGTCTATACATGAGTCGGGACGGGCAAAGTAAATATACTCAAACACACAGAATTTAGGATCGCATTTATTGCAATGCTCAGTGATCGTGCGGACGCCCTTCTTATCAAAAATAATGATCTCACCGGGCATAAGCTCACGGATCATCTTAGCTCCTGCTGCATCAAGAGCACAGCTTTCGGATGCAATAATATACCTGCCGTCTTCAGTGATGCCGTAGCAAAGCGGACGCAGACCGTGCGGGTCACGCGCAGCAATAAGCTTTGAAGGGGACATTACGATAAGCGAATAAGCACCCTTTATTTTTCCCATTGCCTGACATACTGCCTGTTCTATAGATGGCGCTGTAAGGCGTTCTTTAGTAATGATATAAGAAATAACCTCGGTATCACTTACTGTGTGAAAAATAGAACCCTGCAATTCAAGCTCATCGCGAAGCAGGTCAGTATTTATAAGACATCCGTTATGAGCAAGTGCCATACGGCCTTTTATATGGTTTACAACAGTAGGCTGTGCATTCTCACGGCCTTTGGTACCGGAGGTGCCATAGCGGACATGACCGATAGCTATGTTGCCTTCGCCCAAAGAATTAAGTATTTGATGTGTGAAAACATCGTTTACAATACCTTCGTCCTTATGAGTGGTGAAAAGTCCGTCATCATTTACAACGATGCCGCAGCTTTCCTGACCTCTGTGCTGCAAAGAGAAAAGTCCGTAATAAACAGAGGATGCAACATCACAGGTGAAGGGAGAGTAAATACCAAATACACCACATTCTTCATTGAGTTTACGCATATATATTTTGATCCTTTCAATTATTTATTGTATTTTGATGATATCTCTGCATCGCTTTGGAGCACCTTTTTTGCGTTATCCTCACGCTGCTTATCAAGAAGCGCTGCTATATCGCTGTCAGCAACAGAGATTATCTGCATTGCAAGAAGCGCTGCGTTCGCTGCACCGTCAACTGCAACGGTTGCAACGGGGATACCGCTTGGCATCTGGACGGTTGAGAGCAATGCATCCATACCGTCAAAGGTTGAGGATTTTACGGGGATACCGATAACCGGCAGTGTTGTGTTTGCTGCAAGAGCACCTGCAAGGTGAGCAGCTTTTCCTGCAGCTGCAATAATTGCGCCGAAGTCATTTTTTCGTGCGTTTATTGCAAAATCTCTCGCCTGCACGGGGGTGCGGTGAGCGGAGTAAATATGTACCTCATAAGGTACACCGAATTCTTCTAAAGTATCGATAGCCTTCTGTACGACCGGCAGATCGCTTGCGCTACCCATTACAATGCCTACTTTTTTCATTGAAATTACCGTCCTTTCAAAAAGAAAAAGCCGTCCGAAAATGGACAGCTATAATTATACTTGTGGTGTGAAATGCTTGCAATTCGGCAATTTGCACGCAACTATCCCGACACAGCAGGCTTTATGAGTGATAAACTGCTTCATTGCACTGATACCTCCAAGTGGAATACAGATGTATTTTAACATATATTTTGCGTTTCTGTCAACAAAAACAGACAAACTTTTTTATTTTTACCTTTTGCATAAATTTCACTAAAAAACCACACTTCACTTGGCAATTTTGCAAAATCACCGTAATTTACTTAAAAAGTTTATTTTCTATTAACAAAATCATCGGGAATTTAGTATATAATAAATACATAAAGGAGATGTATTCTTATATGTTCAGATACAGATTAATGCAGTTTATGCAGGGCAGAAACGGGTTTGACAGTTTGAATTTCGTGCTTCTCATTGCATCGATGGCAGTATCGCTTACAGCAAGCATATTACGGTGGTTCATCCCATTTGCAACGCTATATCTTGTTTTGGTTGTTATCTCATATGCATTGCTTGCTTGGGCAATATTCAGATTTTTGTCACGCAACCTTGATGCCCGTCGCCGTGAGAATGATAAATATCTGCAGTTTGTCTCAAAATTCCGTAAGAAAAGTAACAGCGGAACATACGGCGGATATAAAGGTTATAGTAATGGATATGATACCAGTTTTTACGAACAGCCGAAAAATCAGTATAAATATTTTAAATGCAAAAAATGCAAGGCAAAGCTGCGTGTGCCGCTCGGAAAGGGTAAGATAACTATTACCTGTCCGAAATGCCGTTCTACATTTAAAGGCAGATCATAAATAGGAGGAAATAATAATGACACCGTTTGAAATAAGAAACGAAAAATTTGGAGCAAGTGTAGTTCAAGCATTGAAAAAGCGCCATTTTGACGCTTACTATGTTAATACTGCAAGTGAAGCAAAAGAACTTGCTTTATCGCTTATCCCGGAGGGTGATACCGTCACATGGGGCGGCACGATGACCGCAAAGGAGATAGGTCTTATCGATGCTGTGAAAAGCGGAAATTATAACTGTATTGACCGTGCCGAGGCAGAAGATCCCGGTAAGGCTATGCGTGAAGCATTTTTTGCAGATACATATATTATGAGCGCAAATGCTATAAGCGAGGACGGTCAGCTTGTCAATATTGACGGTAACGGAAACCGTGTTGCTGCAATGATATTCGGTCCTAAAAGCGTTATAGTAATTGCCGGCATCAATAAAATAGCTAAAACAGCAGAGGATGCTCTTACCCGTGCAAGAACTGTAGCAGCGCCGATAAATGCACAGCGCTTTGATATCGTTACAGGTTGTAAAATGGGCGGCAGATGTACTGATTGCAAGAGTGAGCAAACAGTCTGCGTTCATATGGTAACGACCCGTGTGTCCCGCCCTGCAGGCAGGATCAAGGTAATTCTAGTAGGTGAAAATCTCGGTTATTAATATGTATCTTTAGTCTTTGGGAGTGCGCTTTATATAAAGCACACTCCCTTAATTTTATCGGCTATAAATTTACTTCATGCCGTTTTCGTAAGATTCGATCATCTTCTTAACCATCTGACCGCCTACAGAACCTGCCTGACGAGATGTGAGATCGCCGTTGTAACCGTTTTTGAGGTTTACGCCTACTTCAGAAGCGGCTTCCATCTTGAACTTGTCAAGTGCCTCTCTTGCCTGCGGTACCAAAGACTGCTTTGACATTTTATATTTCACTCCTTTAAAAACTAATTTGCGTTGCGTTTGCAATTATATTGTTATCCTGTTGTGCTTCAATATAACTGAAAATAAATACCTGTTTTATTGTAAAAAATGAGATTATTTAAAAAACAATACATTTGCCAATTATTTTTAATGTAATTTATCAATAAATTCTATTGACCATTTAACTTTAAGATGATATTATTATAATGTGTGAGGATGTTTATATGGGGATTTTGCGCTTTTTTGCGTTATTTTCTGAAAAAAATGAATTGTTTGAGAAGAAAAATATATGAAAATATTGATGGTGAATAAGTTTCTTCATCCTAACGGAGGATCGGAAACTTACATATTTAAACTAGGTGAATTTTTGCAGTCGCAAGGGCATGAAGTTCAGTA
>JAFPAK010000298.1 GCA_017390825.1 Clostridia bacterium | reverse complement strand
CATATTCCTCTATTTTCTGACCGTGCTCATCGGTTCCTGTGAGGAAAAATACATCGTAGCCCTGCATTCGTTTATAGCGTGCGATAGCGTCGGTAAGCACGATTTCGTAGCTGTTGCCGATATGTGGCTTTTTTGATGTATATGCGATGGCTGTGGTGATATAGAATTTTTCAGACATTTTAAAGTGTTCCTCCGATAAAATTAATGATTAAAGTGATATATCAAGTGAATCGTCATTAAATATCCAGTCACGGATGATGACTTCACGGTATTCGGTGGGCGTATCACGAACAATGCACTTATCAATACCTGCATTGATGATAAGCTTTTTGCACATTGCGCAACTTTCAGCACCTTTTACAAGCTCACCTGTTTCGGCGTCGATCCCTGCAAGATAAAGTGTTGCACCGATAGTTTCGCTTCTTGCTGCTGAAATAATGCAATTGGCTTCAGCATGAACTGAACGGCAAAGCTCATAACGCTGACCGTGAGGGATATTGTTCTTTTTGCGGGTACACTCACCCATATCAATGCAGTTCTTTCTGCCTCTGGGCGCACCGGTGTAGCCGGTGGATACTATCTGATCGTTTTTTACGATGATAGCGCCGTAATTCCTGCGAAGACATGTTCCTCTTCCGGCAACGGTCTGCGCAATATCAAGGTAATAATTGATCTTATCCTTACGGGTTATTTTGTCCATTTTTTCTTTGCCTCCTTGTGAAAACTGAATAGTTATTAAATATTTTACATCACATTCACTTATTTTTCAACAATTTTGCTTTAATTTTTTTAAAAATGTGTTATAATAGCATCACATCATATTGTTTTTTGAGGAGGAGCATTTCTTTGAATGCACTTACTGATATTAAATATGTAAAGACCTTGCTTGGGGAAGCAGGCTTTACATTTTCAAAGCAGCTCGGTCAGAATTTTCTTGTCAATCCGTCGGTATGTCCTAAAATGGCGGATATGTGCGGCTGTGAGGGCATAGGTGTTATCGAGATAGGTACGGGCGTAGGTGTGCTGACAACGGAGCTTGCCAAAAGAGCGAAGCGTGTCGTTGCTATTGAGTTGGATGAGCGTCTGCGACCTGTGCTTGATGTTACATTGAAAGATTACGATAATGTTACGGTTATTTTCGGCGATGTGTTAAAAATAGATCTTGAAAAGGTACTTAGTGATTATTTCGATGGTATGGAGGTATGTGTTTGTGCAAATCTGCCTTATTACATAACCTCACCTATCGTAATGAGCTTGCTTGAATCAAAACTGCCTTTTAAGGCAATCACCGTTATGGTGCAAAAGGAGGCGGCGCAGCGGCTTTGCGCAGATATGGGCACTCGTAAGTGCGGTGCGGTTACAGCTGCGGTAAGCTACTATGCAAAGGCTGAAAAGCTGTTTTCCGTTGAGCGAGGCTCGTTTATTCCAAGTCCGAATGTTGATTCCGCAGTCATCCGTCTTACCGTTCACCGTAATCCACCCGTTGCGGCAAACGATGAAAAAATGCTGTTTTCGGTCATCCGTGCGGCTTTTTCACAAAGGAGAAAAACACTGCCGAATTCGATAGCATCCGGCACACCTTTCACAAAGGAACAGATAGCATCGGCACTTGAACGCTGCAGCATCAAGCCAACAGCACGTGCCGAGGAGCTGACACTTTCACAGTTTGCTGATATCAGCAATACTTTAGCAGAGGTTTAAAGCTATGGCAGAATATATGGATTACAATGATTACAGCGGCGAATTCAAGTCAAAACGCTCCAAAATAATTTCAAATATAGGGCTTGTTTTATCCATTGTTTTTCTTGCAGCACTCGTTTTGTTCATTATTTTCCGCAGCCCTGATAATGTGCGTACGCATTACGGCCCTTTTGAAAGTGCAGAGCATTCGGTAGATGAGAGCTTTGACAGCTCAAAAAATCAGTTTTTGTTATTTGATGAAGAGTATGCAGATGATGAGCAGATATTGCCGAATGATGAATTTATAAGCAAATACCCTAATATATATAGAATGATGTGCTCAACAAAAACCGAAATATCAAAAAATAATGCCGTGTTTTTTGAGCAGGACGGATGTCTTACCGCGGCAATCGCTTATGTATCGGCACAGGATCGTGTAAGCGCAGGTGTCACCGAGACTGACGATAGTCTGCGCGGTATTATGGGTATCGATTTTGTTACCATACCTTATTATACAAAAGACGGCTCGCTTATCATAGAAGAGCCGGTGCGTTATACTGTAAAATACTATACGGGTGAAGCATATCCCATTAAATATATTGAGAAAGAATACGCCGATCCGGAGCGCTTTAAGCTTAATTATTACAGTATTTCTGTCGGTATTGATTCGGACGAGCAGATGAATTATCTTGATTGCAAAGCAGTTTTGTATGACGCGATAAATAAGCAGGAGTCATTATCAAACGAGTTTTCCGATAAATTTACCGATCAAAATGCCATTTTTGATGTGCCGGAGCTTATTT
>JAFPAK010000297.1 GCA_017390825.1 Clostridia bacterium | reverse complement strand
CTTAAGATCTTCGATCTTTATGAAGAAAGAAACAACCTAGCCTGCAATCTCCCCTACGGTAAGCAGAGAAAGCTTGAAATTGCACGTGCGCTTGCTACCAATCCTAAGCTCCTGCTTCTTGATGAACCTGCAGCAGGTATGAATCCGAATGAAACCGAAGAGCTTATGGATACTATCCGTTTCATTCGTGATAAATTTGATATGACTATTCTGCTTATTGAGCACGATATGAAGTTTGTTGCCGGGCTTTGCGATGAGATCACGGTATTGAACTTCGGTATGGAGCTCGCAAGCGGAGATCCTGAAACTGTTCTTAAAAACCCGGAAGTTGTAACAGCTTATCTCGGAGATTGATGAAAGGAAATACACAACTATGGCATTATTAGAAGTAAAAGACTTAGAAGTATATTATGGTGTGATAAATGCACTTAAGGGTATTTCCTTTGAGGTCAACGAGGGTGAAGTAGTAGCTCTTATCGGCGCTAACGGTGCAGGTAAAACTACAACGTTGCACACTATCACAGGTCTTCTTTCCGCAAAAAGCGGTAGCATATATTATGACGGCAATGAGATAAGCAAGATCGCTCCTCATAAAATCGTAGGTATGGGTATGGCACATGTACCTGAAGGCAGACGAATTTTTCAGCAGCTTTCGGTTCTTGAAAACCTCAAAATGGGTGCATATACCCGCACTAACTCAAAGGAAATTGAAGATACCCTGAAAACAGTATATGAGCATTTCCCTCGACTTGAGGAACGCAAGAAACAGATTGCAGGTACTCTTTCAGGCGGCGAACAACAGATGCTTGCTATGGGCAGAGCTATGATGTCCAAGCCCAAGCTTGTTGTTATGGACGAGCCTTCTATGGGTCTTTCTCCCCTGCTTGTTAAAGAGGTATTTAAGATCATTGAAGCTATGCACGCCGCAGGAATTACTGTATTGCTCGTTGAACAGAATGCACAGATGGCGCTCTCTATTGCTGACCGCGCTTATGTACTTGAAAACGGCAGAATAGCAATGTCCGGCACAGGCAAGGAGCTTATGGCTTCAGACGAGATCAAAAAAGCCTATCTCGGCGGTTAAACCCAAATTCAAAAATCGCATCCTAAAAGCGGTGGGGATAGATTTATCCTGCCGCTTTTAACGAAAAAAGGTCAAAAAATTCTTGAAAAAATCCGCATCATATGCTATAATATTTTTTAGTGCGTAGCCGAAAAGGTGTAAGTCCAGCTTTTGGACTTACACCTTTTTTGCGTTTTAGGAGGTAAGAAAATGGAACAAAATAATCAGTCCTACCTTGCAACTGAAAAGGTAGGCAAACTAATGAGCAAATATGCTGTGCCATGTATCATTTCGCTTTTGGTCGGTGCACTTTATAACATTGTTGACCAAATTTTTATTGCCAATGCCGACTATCTCGGTTCATTCGGCAATGCCGCAAATACCGTTGTTTTCCCGCTGACAGTCATTGCACTTGCTATCGCTGTTATGATAGGCGACGGTTGCTGTGCTTTTGTTAGTCTGAGCCTTGGCAAAAACAATAAAGACGATGCTAAGCGTAGTATGGGAAACTCTGTATTGTTTCCAGTTATTGCAAGCATTGTACTTACTGCTGTTTACTTGATTTTCAGCAACCAAATTATTGCTATGTTCGGCGGAACGGTAAATGAAGAAACTTTTCACCACTCAAAAGAGTATTTCTTTTGGATTACTCTTGGAATTCCTTTTTATATGTTCGGTCAGGCAATGAACCCTGTTATCCGTGCAGATGGAAGTCCCAAGTTTGCAATGATATCCACTCTTTCGGGTGCCATTATCAACATCATTCTTGATCCTATTTTCATCTTTGCTTTCAAATGGGGAATGATGGGCGCTGCTGTTGCAACCGTTGCCGGTCAGATCGCAACTGCCGTGCTTACTGTCTGGTATCTTTGCCATACCAAAGTAGTCAAGCTCTCTAAAGAGGATTTCAAACTGAAAGCGAAGATTGTACATCAAACACTGGTGCTTGGTATTTGCAGTTTCTTGTCGCAGATTTCGCTTGTTGCGGCTATGGCAGCCATCAACAATATGATTCGCAAATATGGTGCTATGGATACCATTTTCGGTCAAGAGCAATATGCACAGATACCAATGGCGGTTGTGGGTATTGTAATGAAATTTTTCCAAATCGTAATATCCATTGTAGTCGGAATGGCTGCGGGATGTATTCCTATTGTTGGTTTCAATATGGGCGCAGGACTCAAGGAGCGTGTTAAAAAGCTCTTTACTAAGTTGTTAATCGCTGAAGCCACTGTCGGTGCGGTAGCGCTGATTATTGTTGAGTTCTTCCCAAATACTTTGATTCAGATTTTCGGTGCAGCAAATGAAAGTGTATATTATACTGATTTTTCCGTTAAAGCTTTCCGCATTTATCTTTGTATGATGGTTTTCGCTTGTATAAACAAAGCCTCGTTTATCTTCTTACAGGCAATGGGCAAAGCAGTTGCTTCTACAATGCTCTCTATGATTCGGGAAATTGTATTTGGTGTAGGTTTT
>JAFPAK010000296.1 GCA_017390825.1 Clostridia bacterium | reverse complement strand
TCCGAGTTTCTCCATATGACAAGGATTATCATAAAAACGGAGGACTGACTTTTGGACAGTACACTAATACTGCAGCTTATCTTACAGCTTGTGCTTATTCTGTTTAATGCGGTTTTCGCTTGCGCTGAGATTGCAGTAATTTCAATGAATGACAATAAGCTTTCACAAATGGCTGCTAACGGCGATAAAAGAGCAAGGCGATTAGAGAATCTTACTTCACGCCCTGCAAAGTTTCTTGCGACTATTCAAGTAGGCATAACATTGTCCGGATTTTTGGGTAGTGCGTTTGCAGCCGATAACTTTTCAGAGGTGCTTGTTGACTGGATAATGAGCTTTGATTTACCGGTATCACGAACAGTGCTTGATTCGGTTTCAGTTATCGTTATCACACTAGTGCTTTCATATTTAACCCTGGTATTCGGCGAGCTAGTTCCAAAGCGTCTTGCAATGAAAAACTGTGAAAAGGTTGCACTCGGTATGTCTATGTTTATAAGTGCAATCTCAAAAGTTTTTGCACCTATTGTATGGTTCCTTACTGCATCCACAAATCTTATCTTGCGCATTCTTCGTATCGATCCTAACGCTGAGGACGAGCAGGTAAGTGAAGAAGAAATACGTATGATGGTAGATGTCGGAAGTGAAAAAGGCGTTATTGATGAATCAGAAAAAGAGTTCATTCAGAATATATTTGAGTTTGACGATATCGAAGTTGATGAATTTGCCACACACCGTACAGATATGTCGGTTCTCTGGATGGAAGACGATGTAGAGGATTGGGAGCAGGAAATACACGGCAGTCGTCATTCACTTTATCCTATATGTGATGAAACAGTAGATAATATTACCGGTGTACTTGATGTTAAGGATTATTTCAGATTAAAGGATCGCACAAAGAAATCAATTTTGGAAAATGCGGTTCGTCCTGCTGAGTTCGTGCCGGAATCAATCAAAGCCGATGTGCTTTTCAGAAAAATGAAGCAAACACGCAATCATTTTGCGGTTGTGCTTGATGAATACGGTGGTGTTACCGGTTTAGTTACTATGAACGATCTGCTTGAGCAGCTTGTCGGTGATCTTGACGATGACATATCTCTTCCTGAAAAGACACCTGATATCGAACAAAAAGCTGATAATGAGTGGGTTATCAGCGGATCTGCTGCGCTTGAAGAAGTTGCTGAAGCACTCGATGTTGAGCTTCCGCTTGATGATTTTGACACTTTTGGAGGCTATGTGTTCGGTGAGTTCGGTGTTATCCCGGCTGACGGAGAGGTTTTTGAAGTCGAAGCAGACGGGCTTAAGATAAAAACACTTGAAATTAAGGATCACCGTCTTGAAAAAGCGTTGGTCATCAAATTTGAACAAAATGCGGAAGATGAAGAATAATTTTGTAATAATCAGTCTTTAGTTGCTCATATTGTAAACTAAAGGGAGGAATAATATGATTATTGCTGACTATTGCTTTATCTCTGCGGCTGTGCTGTCATTTTTAATATTGATAGTGTACGCCGTTAAAACAAAAGCATTTATAAAAACTGCTTTTACCTCCGGCGCTGTTGGAATATGCTCTTTTGCGGCGCTCAATATCAGCGGTATTTTCACCGGCTTCACCTTATCGGTAACTCCTTATACCATTTCCGTGTCGCTGGTTGGAGGTTTACCCGGGGTTTTATGTTTAACTCTTGCAAAAATGCTTATTGTGTGATAAAATAGTCAATATTCAAAATTGAAAGGAATTTTAACTCTATGTCAAAAATCGAAAGTGCTATTGCATTTGTTGTAAATGCTTACCAAAACAAAATCACTAAATGTACCGGTGCAGCCTGCGCTCTTTATGCAGTTGAAGCAGCCGCTGCTGCAAGCAGACTTACGGCTGATGAGGATGTGATTGTTGCCGCTATGCTGGTTAATGCTGATGCTTCTTCTTCTCAGTTGACAACTCTTTTCGGCGATAAAGTCACAGAACTCGTTACCGCTTGTAGCATAAATGATCCGTGTGCAACATGGCAGGAAAATAAGCAGAGAGTACTTTCGTTTGTTAAAAATGCAAGTTATGATGAAAAAGTCGTTATTATTTGCGATGCTCTTACATCAATAAGTAATCTTAACAGTGAGTATGAAAGAATAGGGGATGCTCTTTGGGGCAAGCTTATCGAAACGGATAAGTTCAAGCACTCTTGGTATTATTCAAGCCTTGTTGATGAACTTTCATCAATGAATGATACTGCTGTATACAAAGAATTCGCAGAGAAGGTAGAGAATGTTTTCGGCGGAGGATTTGATCTGTAATTGAATTTTCACAGTATACTTTTTCGTATACTGTGAATTTTTGCGTTTTAGAGAAAAAAACACTTGCATTTTATAATGCGTTGTGATATACTGTTATGGCAATACTCACGCTTGAGGATTGCTTTTGCCATGTCATAAAGCAAAAATCTTTAATTGCTTTGTGGGCAATGCAAGTTGAATCAGGCGGCGGTAAAACAAATATTGGAGGAAAAAACAATGTCAGTAATCTCAATGAAGCAGCTTCTTGAAGCAGGTGTTCATTTCGGACATCAGACAAGACGCTGGAACCCCAAAATGGCTCCCTACATCTTTACAGAAAGAAACGGTATCTACATTATCGATCTTCAGAAAACTGTAAAGAAGCTTGAGGAAGCTTACAATCTCGTTCGTGACCTTTCAGCAGACGGTAAGGAGATCCTTTTCGTAGGTACAAAGAAACAGGCCATGGATTCTATCAAGGAAGAAGCAGAATTCTGCGGTATGCCTTTTGTTAACGCAAGATGGCTCGGCGGTATGATGACAAACTTCCGTACTATCCGCGGCAGAATTAACCGTCTTACACAGCTCCGCAAGATGGAGGAAGATGGTACATTTGAGCTTCTCCCCAAGAAAGAAGTTATCAAGCTTCGCGGTGAGATTGACCGTCTTGAAAAGTTCCTTGGCGGTATCCAGAATATGAACAAACTCCCGGGCGCACTCTTCATCGTAGACCCGAGAAAAGAAAAGATCGCAGTTCAGGAAGCAAAGAAGCTTGGTATTCCGATCGTTGCTATCGTTGATACAAACTGTGATCCTGATGAGATCGATTATGTAATTCCCGGTAACGATGACGCTATCCGTGCAGTTAAGCTTATCGCTCATACTATCGCAAGCGCAGTTATCGAGGGTAAACAGGGTGAAGACGCAGTAGTTGAAGAAGCTGCAGCAGAAGCTGAGGAAGAAACAGCTGAATAATTCACTATAAATTTAATATATACGGAGGAAAATGAAAATGGCATTTACAGTTAAAGATGTTCAGGCTCTTCGTGAGAAGACCGGTTGCGGTATGATGGACTGCAAAAAGGCTCTTGTTGAGACTGATGGCGATATGGACAAGGCTGTTGACTTTTTGCGTGAAAAGGGTCTTGCTTCACAGGCAAAGAAGGCAGGAAGAATTGCTGCTGAGGGTCAGGTAGTTGCTCTTGTTGAAGGCAAAGCAGGTATCATCCTTGAAGTAAACGCTGAAACCGACTTCGTTGCAGGTGGCGATCCGTTTAAAGAGATGTGCCAGAAGATAGCAAAAGTTACTTTGGAGCAGAAGCCGGCTGATGTTGATGCGCTTCTGAAGTGCACATACGAGGGCATGACGGTTGAGGAAATCGTTCAGGAGTTATTCCTAAAGCTTCGTGAGAATATGAAAATCCGTCGTTTTGAGCGCGTTGAAGGTAATGTAGTAAGCTACATCCATGGTGGCGGTCGTATAGGTGTTCTTGTAAACTTCGATACTACAGAGGAAGCAGCAGCAACAGCAGAGTTCAACGAAATGGCGAAGGATGTTGCAATGCAGATCGCAGCTATCAATCCTGCTTATCTTGATCAGGCATCAGTTCCGGCTGAGGTCATTGAAAAAGAAAAAGAGATTATGATCGCACAGATGAAAGAAGATCCTAAAATGGCTAATAAGCCTGAGCAGGTTCTTGAAAAGATCGTTACCGGTAAGATCGGTAAGTACTACAAAGAGAACTGCTTGCTTGAGCAGGCATTCGTTAAAGACGGCGATATGACTGTTGCTAAATACATTGATTCTGTTGCTAAGAAGCTCGGTGCAGATATTAAGATGGTTTCTTATATCCGTTACGAGAAGGGTGAAGGTATCCAGAAGCGTGAGGATGACTTCGCAGCAGAAGTTGCAAGCATGGTTAAATAATTGAATATATGAGTAATACCTGTTGCTTTTTTCAACAGGTATTTTCTTTCTTGATTTAAATAATAATTATGGTATAATAATTATTGGTGATAGATTTATGAGTAATAAAAAAGATCGCATTGAGTATCTTGTTGAATTTCTGAATAAGTGCAGTGATGAATACTATAACGGCAGTGCACCCAGTTTATCTGATGCTGAATATGACACTTTGTTTGACGAGCTGAAAAGCCTTGAAGAGCAGACTGGGATCGTTTATCCGAACTCGCCTACACAGCGCGCCGGATACGAAGTTATGGGTGAACTTAAAAAAGTACGCCACGATATTCCGCTGCTCAGCCTTGATAAGACAAAGAGTGATCGAGAGATATTAAAATTTGCTCATACCAATGCCGGTTATCTAAGCCTTAAGATAGACGGACTTACCGTAAAGCTCACATATGAAAATGGTGGGCTCATCGAAGCAGCTACCCGTGGGGACGGTGAAATAGGTGAGGATATTACTCATAATGCTCGGTATTTCAAAAACGTACCGCAAAAAATAAACTATAAGGATAGATTAGTTGTCAGCGGTGAAGCGTTTATAGATATCGATACATTTAATCGTATTAATGAACAGATAGATAATGATGAGGATAAGTTTTCAACTCCACGAAATCTTGCTGCGGGTTCTGTGCGTCAGCTTGATGCGAGGATATGTGCCGGTCGCGGCGTTTCCTATATGCCGTTCGGCGTTTTGGAGGGTATGGAGGAAATAAAAACAAAATCCGATCGCTTGGAAAAATTAGTTGAGTTCGGCTTTGTACGCAACCCTCACCGTGTTGCTGATTGCAATGATACTCTTGAAAGTATATCGGAAAAGCTCATTGATTTAAAGTATCTCGCAGCAAACAAGGGAATACCAATTGACGGTGTTGTTTTTTATTATGATGATATTGCTTTCGGAAAATCACTTGGTAAGACATCACATCATTTTAAAGACGGAATTGCTTATAAATTTGGCGATCCGCATTTTGAAACCACGCTTCAATCAATAGTCTGGAATATTTCAAGAACAGGCCAGCTTACACCGATAGCGGAATTCACTCCCGTTGATATCGACAATACCACTGTTGAGAGGGCAAGTCTGCATAACATGACCTTTATTGAAGATCTAAAGCTATATCTTGGCGATAATATTCTTGTTTCAAAGCGCAATATGATAATTCCTCATGTTGAAAAGAACCTTACCGCACATGAGGGAGAATACCATCTTGATTATCCGGAATACTGTCCTATCTGCAACGGCAAAACAGTTATAAATAAAACTGACAATAAAGACCGTACAATTAAGGTGCTATACTGTGATAATTCCCGCTGCCCCGGCAGAAAGATAAAGCAGTTTACTCATTTTGTAAGTAAGCCTGCTATGAATATTGAAGGGCTTTCTGAAAGGACTCTCTATAAGTTTCTCGCAATTAC
>JAFPAK010000037.1 GCA_017390825.1 Clostridia bacterium | reverse complement strand
GTTCATTTTTATCACCTGAAAACGATTTTCTTTAATATATCAAATTTCGACCGATTTGTCAAGACTTCGGCATATATTTGCTTTTAAGAAAATTTAATAAATATTTTTCAAAAAAGTCTTGACATTTAAAATGGGTTGTGGTATTATAGTCTAGCGCTTTTGAGTGAAGCGTTGATATGGCTGTGTAGCTCAGTTGGCTAGAGCATTCGGTTCATACCCGAAGTGTCGTTGGTTCAAATCCAATCGCAGCTACCAATACGGCCCGGTGGTCAAGCGGTTAAGACACCGCCCTTTCACGGCGGTAACACGAGTTCGATTCTCGTCCGGGTCACCAAAAATCGGCATTCTTCTTATGAAGAGTGCCGATTTTTTTATTTCGAATATAATAAAAATTACAAAATTTTTATAAAAATATTGATTTTTTGTCTAAATATATTATTATTAACATAGTAACATAAAAGAAATGCATACATATGAAGAAAATAGTGTCTGTATTACTGCTTGCTGTAATGCTTTTGGGCACAGTAAGCGTTGCGGTTTCAGCCGAAACTCTAAAAAGCACAATTATGATAAACAGCAGTTTTTATGATAAAAAGGGTACGGCAGGTTTGGTAGTCAAGGTTGCGGTTTTATTAGGCGACAGGAAGGAATACAGAGTTTCAAACTGCAGTATTTGCGGCAGGCGAGTCTGCTGAAGTATGGTATGGTATCTTAATACCGAAATCTGCGGGTTATCCGTATTTACGCATAAGTATTAATAGCGGTCAGTACTGCTGGTTGAATACCAAACCGGCCAGCTGCGTTTGCGGTATGGCGAAGGATTCTGGCGGCATATGGCACTATTATTATGACGGCAATATTGATACATATTATACGGGTCTTGCCAAGAATGACTACGGTTGGTGGTATGTAACAAACGGTAAATCGGATTGGAGCTTTACAGGTATTGCAAGCAATCAGTATGGTGATTGGTATATGATTGAGGGTAAACTGCAGGGGAACTATTCAGGCAAAGTTTACTTCAACCCTTATATTTACACTATATCAGAGGGTAAAGTTATTTCCAAAGAGAAAGGCTTTGCATTTACAGTAAATCCATACGGTAAGCTGAATTAACAGATCGATCGTAACTGTTTTTTTGCATTGACAAATGTTTGTCAATGTGTTATAGTAAATATGTATTCTGACATCGAAAAACTTTTGAGATGAAAGAACAGCATAAACTATTAAATATAGCTTTATAATGCGCTGTATCTTTATGTCGGGATACAGCGCTTATTTTTCGGAGGAATTAGAATGCAAACCAGAGTTGCAACAATAAGTATTATCGTTGAAAATACCGAGTCGGTTTCGGATCTGAATGAGCTTTTGCATGAGTACGGCGAGTACATCATCGGAAGAATGGGTATTCCTTATAAAAAATGCGATATAAGTATCATCAGTGTTGCGGTAGATGCACCGCTTGATATTATCAATGCGCTTTCCGGCAAGATAGGTAAGCTTTCCGGAGTAAACGCCAAAACAGCATACTCAAGTATAATTTGCGAAAATTAAGAAACGAGGTATTTATTATGTATGATCCTAAATCATTAAAAGCAGATGAATTTATTTCTCATGAGGAAATTCTTGATACTCTCAAATACGCAGAGGAAAACAAGGATAATTTAGAACTTATCAATTCTATTCTTGATAAGGCACGTCCGCAAAAGCACGGTGACAGTACTGTATGTGCAGGACTTACCCATCGTGAAGCTTCAGTACTGCTTGCTTGCGAAGATCCCGAAATACTTCAAAAGATATATGCTCTTGCTGAAGAGATAAAGCTTGCGTATTACGGTAACCGTATCGTTATATTTGCTCCGCTTTATCTTTCAAACTACTGTGTAAACGGCTGCGTGTACTGTCCGTATCATATGAAGAATAAGCACATTGCACGCAAAAAACTGACACAGGAAGAAGTAAGAAATGAGGTCATTGCTCTTCAGGATATGGGACATAAGCGTCTTGCAATCGAGGCAGGCGAGGATCCGAAAAATAATCCTATCGAGTATATTCTCGAATGTATCAAGACTATTTACTCTATTAAGCATAAAAACGGTGCCATCCGCCGTGTAAATGTAAATATCGCAGCAACCACCGTCGAGGAATACAGAATGCTCAAAGATGCCGGTATTGGTACATATATTCTCTTCCAAGAAACTTATCATAAGGAAAGCTATCTGAAGCTTCATCCCACAGGCCCGAAGCATGACTACAATTGGCATACCGAGGCAATGGACAGAGCAATGGAAGGTGGTATTGATGATGTAGGTCTCGGCGTTCTGTTTGGTCTTGAACTATATAAATATGAGTTTGCAGGCCTGCTTATGCACGCAGAGCATCTTGAAGCAGTCCATGGTGTAGGACCGCATACCATAAGTGTTCCACGCATAAAGCGTGCTGACGATATCGACCCTGATGTGTTTGATAATGGCATCAGTGATGAGATATTTGCAAAGCTATGTGCTCTTATCAGAATTGCCGTGCCTTATACAGGTATGATAATCTCCACAAGAGAAAGTCAGGCTGTGCGCGAAAAGGTGATCAAGCTTGGAGTTTCTCAGGTTTCGGGTGCATCAAGAACGTCTGTTGGCGGATATTGCGAAGAAGAGAGACCAACCGATACCGAGCAGTTCGATGTTTCTGACCAGCGTACCCTTGATGAGGTAGTAAAATGGCTTATGGAAATGGGGTATATCCCGTCCTTCTGTACTGCTTGCTACCGTGAGGGCAGAACCGGCGACAGATTTATGAGCCTTTGTAAAAACGGTCAAATACAAAATTGCTGTCATCCCAATGCGCTGATGACGCTTAAAGAGTATCTTATGGACTACGCAAGCGACGAGACACGTGCTGTCGGTGAAGCGCTAATCAATGCAGAGATCAACAATGTTCCGAAAGAAAAAGTCCGTGAGATAGCAAAGGATCACCTTGCAAAGATCGAGCAGGGGATTCGTGATTTCAGATTTTAGGTGATGAATTATGGCAGGTATAAATTCAACCCCATCAGGTGAACGTATACATATCGGCTTTTTCGGTATGCGTAATGCAGGCAAATCCAGCCTTGTAAATACAGTTACAAATCAGGAACTTGCCGTAGTGTCCGACACGAAGGGAACTACTACCGATCCCGTGTATAAAGCGATGGAACTGCTGCCGATCGGCCCGGTTATGATTATTGATACTCCGGGATATGATGATGAAGGAGCTCTCGGTGAACTCCGTATTAAAAAAACGCTTGGAATACTTAATAAGACTGACATGGCAGTACTTGTTGTTGATGCATCGGTCGGAAAAACAGATGGGGACAACGAACTTATCTCGCTGTTTAATAAGAAAAACATCCCTTATTTAATAGTATATAATAAGTGCGATCTGAATGTATGTAATGCAAAAGACGGTATCTCAGTCAGCACTAAGACTAAAAGCGGAATTGGTGAATTGATGTCGGCAATGGCATCTGCTTTAAAGGATAGTTCCAATGACCGCAGACTTATTGCAGATCTCGTGTCGCCTCTGCAGCTCGTTGTGCTGGTAGTACCAATAGATTCTTCTGCTCCGAAGGGAAGACTGATACTTCCGCAGCAGCAGACTATCCGAGATCTTCTTGAAGCAGGTGCGGTATCTGTTGTAGTTCGTGAAACTGAACTGAAATCAACGCTTGATTTACTTGGGAAAAGCGTATCACTTGTTGTTACCGACAGTCAGGCGTTCAAAAAGGTGAGCGCTGAAACACCGATTGATATTCCGCTTACATCATTTTCGATACTTATGGCACGCTACAAGGGATTTCTTGATATTGCGGTCAAGGGTGCTGCTGCTATCGATAAGTTGAAGGATGGCGACACCGTGCTTATTTCTGAAGGATGTACCCATCATCGTCAATGTGAGGATATAGGTACAGTAAAGCTGCCTAAATGGCTGCGTGAGCGTACAGGCAAGACTCTTAATATTGAGACTTCTTCCGGAAGAGAGTTTCCTGAGGATCTGTCGAAATACTCGCTTATTATTCATTGCGGAGGATGTATGCTCAATGAGCGTGAGATGCGTTTTCGTATGCAGACTGCTGCTGACAACGGAATACCGATAACCAATTACGGCACCGCTATCGCACATATGCAAGGAATTTTGAAACGAAGTATTGCAATTTTTCCTGATTTGGCAGAACAAATATAATGATAGCCCCGTTGTAAATACAGCGGGGCTATTTTTGCAATACCAAAGGTTTGTTTTTGCAATTGCATTTTAGATGTTTTAATGTTATGATATAAAAACGTATAGTTATGCCAAAAAACAAATGTTTTGGGGAGTGTTTTTATGAAAAAAGTATTGTCAGTATTATTATCATTGCTTATCATTTTTGTTACGTGCGGCGTTATTGCATATGCAACCGATAATAGTAATACAAGTTATGCTATTCTTGAGATTAAGGACAGTATCAGAACAATAGGCAGAACAGAGGAGATAACCTCCGGTATTGCCTGCGATTGGACTGCAAGCGGTATCGAATTTACCGCTAATTGTGAGGGTGATGTTGCAATCACCGTTACAGCAACCTGCACTGATGTAGGAAATAAAGGTACATATAATAAGGACTGTTACTTTACTGTTTATATTGACGGTGTGCGTCAAAGCTACCGTGTACGTGTTGTTGAGGGCACCTGCACAGTAAATGTGGCAGAAGGACTTGAAAGCGGCGAACATACTATCAAGATACTTAAGCAGAATGAGTTGTCCACCACAAAGACGGTCATCACTGCAATCTCGCTTAACGGTACTTTTGGCGAAAAGCCTGCTGAAAACGAATATGTTTTCGAATTTGCCGGCGACAGCATCACAAGCGGTAACGGCTCACTTGATACCGATAACCAGAGTTCAAGATATTCCGACGGCACACGCACCTTTGCTTATATAACCGCTGAAAACTTCGGCGCTGAGGCTCGTGTAACCTCTGTTTCTGGCGGAAGTATAAACAGCGTTTATAGTCAGTATATTAAAAATTATCGTGCCGGTGACGCATACGACTACAGTCTTACAAAGCCTGATGTGCTCGTACTTGCGTTCGGTACTAACGACGGAGTAAAAACTGCGGATTATTGGCAGAGCGGCATAAAGCAGTTTGCTGATGCAGTTCGTGGAGGCTATAACGATTACAGTATTCCGATAGTTTTTGTTCACAACCTTATTACAAATGACGATGCTTTGCGTGTAAACCTTGTTGCTGCAGTTAAGGCACTTGAAGAGCTTGACGCTGAAAAATACAGCAACATATACATAACTCACGGTAAAAAGCCGGGTGGCGGACATCCGGGTCAAAGTGCACATAAACTTGATGCCGATGCATTGACACAGATGCTTATTGAGTTCGGTATCATGCCTGTATCTGCATTGAAAGCAGATTCAACTGTCACAATGACAGAAAGAGAATCAACTACTTCAACATTCAAATCCTTTGATAGCGTCGTTACACCTTCAAAGTCGGGCATTACAGGCGAACTCGTTTCACCACTTGATCCGGCTGACAGCGAAAACGATACAGCATATGCAGTAAAATATACTGCTGACGGTACTCAGGAAACTACTACTGACTATCGTTATCCGCAGGTAAAGCTCGGCAATACTAAAGACACATTGTATAATCTTGAAGGTATATCCTTCTATATAAATTATAAAGATACAACAGATTATACCGGTGTTGAGGATGCAACTAAAACTCAACCGAAGCTTGTTATTTCTGCAAGCGATCAAATGGTAACCGTACCGATCAATGTAGAAGATGGTGTAACACAGAAGGTTGAGTACTTCTGGGACGAAATGCCCAATACAAAATATGTCTACGGCAGAATGATTGCTTCAAATACTATCTCGGTTTCACTAGAGATGAGCGGAGAATGTGAGTACACGATTGACAATATGAACCTGCTCTTAACCGACTATGTTTGTGAAACTAATTCGGCTGCTGTATACACCTATACTACCGGTTATTCAAGCTATGAAGTTAAAGGTATAACCGATAACTACGAACCGGAAACCACCACTACCACAGCCGGCTCTTCCGAGACACTTACCGATTATTTTGAACCGGCTGATGTTTCAAATAATACTAACTGGGTAACAGGCTGGTACAATAACACAACTGGTGTGTACAGCGAAACCTATACGAATAATACACGTGCGTGTGTCAGCAAGCCTGTGAAGGTAGAGTCATCGGAAACGTATACATTTACTATCAACAATAATACTATCGGTGCGAATGTAGTTCTCCGTGAATATGATGCTTACGGTAATTTCTTGAGCAATTCTGTTATCGTTGCAAGCGGCGGAAGTTATACTCCCAGTAGTTCAAGCGTTTCATTTATAAGTGTCACTATCTATGACAGTGCAAATATGTATAAAAATTATATTGAGCCCGGTACTGTTACAGTATCAATGACGCTTGCAGGCGAAGCAACAACTACTACCACCACAACTACAACAACAGTTGCAGTATCAAAACTTGAATATCTTGCAAAGGATTGCAACCCCACCAACAGTGGTGGTACGATTGCTACCCATAAGCAAAGTGATATCGAGCCGAAAATCACACTTTCTAAGTATGAGGCAACACAAGCAGGCAATTATATTACCTACACCTTGACTAATGTTCCGGCAGGCAATTATGTTCTGAGTGTTGGACATAGAGCATATACAAGCAGAGCTGTTTGTGATATTAGCGTTAACAGCACATATTTATGCTCACATGATTTTAACGGCAGCTTCGCTTATGTTGAAGAACAGCTTGGTGTGGTTTCACAGAGTTCAGACGGTGATATGGTGATCAGACTTGATGTAACAACTGCCGGTTCACTTTATCTCGGTTACTTCTATCTTGTAGCTACAGATGAGAAGCCTACAACCGGCACAACCACCACAACTACAACCTCAACTACTACTGCGCCTGATGTTACCGTGCCCGGCACAAATCTTTCTGTAAAGACTTTGAGTGCAGATGATATTTCACTTGGCATTTACGGTGTAAATGACGGCACAGTTTCCAAAAACGGTGATGATTATACGATCAAAT